>JACPAW010000194.1 GCA_016180605.1 Candidatus Omnitrophota bacterium
TCTCCAAGGTCTGCTAGCTGTTCGAAGCGATTAGACATGCCTTGTGCCGTTAATTGCAATTGAAGGGCCACTCGCCCGAAAGCCGGGGCGGATGGGCTGATCCGCAATTGAAACGCAACGATCTGGACAGAGCTGCGGTTCACTGGACCAAAACTAACCGTTGCGGGAAGAACACTCATCCATGCCTGTTTGCTAGTCAGGGTAGCTGTGCCACCCGTCGTGTTGAGTCCACCGTTTTTGATCGTTAGACGAAGAGAAACGGTTTCCCCAGGGTTGATGAAACCATCTCCATTTCCTCCGACGCTGGGCGCATCACTGATCTGGCTGCTTTGCAGGTAAAGAAAAGGTGTCAGTGGTGTTTGGAGAGCTCGTAAGGCATTGACCCGTCCGAACCCGGTCGTCAATTCACGTCCTGTGGCACCGATATCATCTGCCGAAGCGCGTAGCAGGGTGCGTATGTCTTCATTGGTCAACTGCGGCCGATGTGCGAGCATCAAGGCCGCAACACCCGAGACATGCGGTGCTGCCATGGAGGTACCACGGGCTCTGTAGTAATTCGTACCTACGATCTGTCCGCCGCCACCATACATGTCGGTCCCATTGGCACGCAACGAAAGGATATTGATATAGGTGTGATTGGGGTCGCTGAAATTTGCGCTGTCGCCTCCAGGTGCCAAGACATCCAGTTTCCAGCCCCAGTTCGAAAAATCTGCTTTGGCATCCAAATGATCCGAGGCTCCTACCGCAATCACTTCGGGAATATTCGCCGGAGAAACGCTCTCGACCGGGCTGTTACTGTTACCCGCGGCAGCAATGACGACGCATCCTGCTGAGTGGGCTCGCCTGAAAGCGTCGTTAATGGCCTGGATGTCCGCATTGGTTCCCCATGAATTACTCAGGACATCGGCTCCATTATCGGTCTCCTTTAACAGCCATGATCTTGGCTTGGGGGGCGACTCCGACGATGCCTCTGGCATTGTTTCCCAGAGCCGCTATCGTTCCGGATAAATGAGTACCGTGGCCATTCACGTCCATAGGATTGTTATCATCCGGATCGGTAGCGAAGTCCCACCCTCGCACATCATCGATGTAACCGTTTGGGCTTTCTCCAGTACAGGCATCGTCACGCCCATTGAAGTCGCTGGCATCTACCCGGTTGTTTCGATTGAGGTCCTCGCAGGGGTTGACCCAGATGTTGGCTGCCAAATCCGCATGGTTGTAGTCCACGCCGGTATCGATCACGGCCACTTTAATTCCAGTCCCCATGGAGTAATCCCAAGCACGGCTGGCGTTGATCCGATGCAGCCCCCAAAGGTCTTGATAGCCTTGACCCCAGGAATTAGACGAAGCGTAGTAGGGATCATTCGGAGTCCAGAAAGTCTTAACCTGATAATCTGGATGAGCATAAGCCACATGAGGGTCTTTGGAAAATTCAGCCGCGGCTTGCTCGATATTCGCACTCCTGGGCAGTTGCAGAAGATAGACGTGATACACATTAGGGCTGGTAGCGCCAGTGGGGATGCGCTTCGTCCGAGCAGGGAACTTGACTTTGATCGCTGCCAGCTCCTGCTGCTCAGTCATGCGCAATTGACTTAAAGTGACCATACTGCTGGCTTGAATGGAAGATTCCCTCCGGAACAACGGTGTTGCGGATTGCACTCCGAAGCGACGATGCAACGTATCCAACGAAGGGCTTCCATCGCTTAGAGCACTTTGAAAGGATCGGCCTTGTCTTAAGAGACAGTGAGCGCACTGGGTGAGGGTGTCCTTGTATTTCACGATGAGTCTGCCTGGGATATGCCTGGAATCAGAAAATGGTTGCGGATGGATTTTGCTTTTATCACCATCCTTCACCACGGCCAAGGCAAGGGAAGGGAATACCAGCAGTACCGCTGCAAAGACTAACCAGCGCCACCTACGTTGCAAGGAGGGAGTATTCATTGAGAAGAACTTATCTTAAATGGCCATGTGGTTCAAGAAATATGAAGTGGCAAATCAAGCACACAGCACCCAGCAGACAGACAGAAGGGTAAGATGATGTGTAGGAAGTAAGAAGTTGGAATCACTTCGCTGATAAACGTACCCGTCGCTTTCCAGCCTCCAACTTCTATCCTCTCCCATGTCCCACGACCCACGCCCCATGTCCCAAAAGCTTCGTATCGCTCACGTGTCCCTTGTCCCAATTCTGTGTGCTGTGTGCTGTTTGCTGTGTGCTGGGATGTTATTTTCCCGATGCCTTGACGCTTCGGTTTGTAATCGGGTATGCTTTCTTTAGCAAGATTGGTTGATCGTTGACATTCTCGAAAACCTGCCAAGAAGGACAGGTCTTGTCCGAGACAGTCTCGGATAAGAGGCAAACTCAGAGTAATCTGAGGACGCAAAGCTACTGGTCCTCTTCCGGAACGCTTCCGGATCAGGATAGCAGAGCTGCCGAAAGAATGAGAAAACGCAAATACATCGTCCGCCGCCTAAGACGGCGCTTGAAGACGACGGTGCTTTGTGCACCGGAGTCTTTTCCTGCAACAGATGCGGTAGTGCTCTCAAAAGGAGTCCCACCTGATTTGCTTCGCAAATCAATACCGGTGGGACTGAAAAGAGCCTACCGCTTTCTTCGTTTCTTAAGGATCCTCTAATGGATGCTTCGGACGCCTTCTTTCTTCTCGTCATTGTCATAAGCTTGTGCCTGGTCGTGTTGACCATTACGGTAGTGTGGTTGGCCATGGCACTGCGTGGCACTTTGGAGCGCCTCAATGTGGTCCTGCCCGCACTGCTGCAGACCGCTGAGGAAGCTCGCCGTGTGTTTCAACAGGCCCGCCGATTCTGGAATCGCGCCAACAGTGCCAGTGAAAAAGTGGAGACTTTCGTGCAGGACACTTACGAGGCTACCTGCAATGCTTTTGAGCGCTTTGGACGATTGCGAGATAAAGCAAAA
>JACPAW010000195.1 GCA_016180605.1 Candidatus Omnitrophota bacterium
CTCCTGGGGACCTAGGCGCGTTTCAAGCATGTCTCCCATTACCATGTAGCCTGCGGTTGGATCCGGTAAGGCCCACGACTGCGGAATGCGGTGCCTGGCAGCTTCCTGCAGATGCCTGGATGACTCCAGGGAAGAATTGTGCGACAAGGCTTCTTGGAGGAAAGACTCAAGAGAAGCCGGGCTCTGCTCTGAAAATTCTTGGGCCCGGGCTTCAAAGCAATAGAGTAGCGCCACCAAAATGAAGCTCAGAAAGACGATCCCTCGCAATAATCGAACCATGGTAGCCACCTCCTTTCCCAACGTATCGTAACACGATCCACGCGGAGTACAACCACAGCAGTTGTGAGTAACCTGTGGTTGCAGGAGATGGCCTAAAGGCGCAGGGTGTGAGTGAGGAGATACCGCTTCGAGGGGAACGTTCGTTTGGCAAAATGATCCAAGCCCAAGGAAGAAATAGCAACAGGAAGTGTTGCTGAAGGGACGCTTGCCGTTGATAGCTTTGTACTCAGATCAAAGGCGGGCGCTGTTAATGCTTCAAGATAGGATGTGGGACTACCGTTTGCTTCAGGGGAGCAAGCCATTGAACAGTGAGTCTCCTGAGCAGAGGATGGACAACAGCAACAGGAGCTATCACCCACCATGGATGGGGTCTTGCTCACGCTTCCACAGGCCTGTGCGGCCCTTGCCGTGAAGGTCAAAGCCACAAGCAGGGCCAGGAAAACCAAAAAGATCTTTCTTATACTCTGCAACGGATTCATTTGACGAAGCGATAGATGGTTTTCATGAGTTCGTTGATCTTCTCTTCCCCTTGTCGCTTACGGATGGCGTTGCTCACGCACGTATTGATGTGGGAATTCATGATCTGCAAGGAAGCTTGATCCATTGCATTGCGCGCGGCGGTTAGTTGCTGGATGATGTCGATGCAATAGCGCCGTTCTTCCACCATCCGGATAATCCCGCGGATCTGGCCCTCGATGCGCTTTAAGCGCGGAAGCAGACTATTGTGCTTGGGATATTTTAGCATCTTTGCTTTTATACTCCCCTAGAGTATACATACTCCCTGGGGGTATGTCAAGAGGAGTGGCTGGTTAGCGGGTTGCGGAAAGGGCAAGCAGAAGCCAGCCGAGGAGAAATGACAAGCCGCCAAGAGGAGTAATCATTCCCAGCTTTTTGATTTCCGTAATACTGAGCAGGTAAAGGCTTCCGGAAAAAAGGATAATTCCGATGATAAAACACCAACCGGCATTGCGAATATTGCCGTCCATTGGCTTAATCAGAGTAAGCCAGCCCACGGCAAGAAGAGCCAACCCATGGATAAGATGGTAGAGGACGGCGGTTTGGTAAATTTGCTTGGCTTCAATAGAGAGGCGATCTTTCAGCCCATGCGCCCCGAAAGCTCCCAAGGCCACCGCGAGCAGCATGAAAAGACTTCCGTATCGAATCCAGATCATATCAGCACACAGGGTGGCAAAACGGCAGAGTAAAGAGAGCAACGCGTTTGGGACATGGGCCATGAGACATGGGACAAAAAATCACGATATGTCCCACGGCCCACGCCCCATGTCCCAAAAGCTTCGTATCGCTCATGTGTCCCATGTCCCCTTCCGTGTGGTGTTCTAGCGAGTGCGGCGCACGCCGCGGTAGGGCGCGTGCCGTTCCGTATGCTCGATGATCAGCCGCATCATCCGGACCGTCTCGATAGGATATTTCCCTACGGCGGTTTCCCCTGAGAGCATGACGAAATTTGTGCCATCGATGACGGCATTGGCCACGTCGGTGACCTCGGCACGCGTCGGTTGTAGGTGATCGATCATGTGTTCGAGCATTTGGGTAGCGGTGATGACGGGTTTGTGGAAGTGGTTACAAGCAGCGATGATCCACTTCTGGAGGATAGGGATTTCATAAATCGGAAGGCAAATACCCAAATCCCCCCGTGCCACCATGACCCCATCCGCTTCCCGCAGAATGGAGGCGAATTTCTTGATACCATCCTGATTTTCGATCTTGGCGATTACCTTACAACGCGGCCAAGCATGCGAGAGGCGCCTTCTGACTGCGATCACATCCGCTGCGACCATCCTGATTTTCGATCTTGGCGATTACCTTACAACGCGGCCAAGCATGCGAGAGGCGCCTTCTGACTGCGATCACATCCGCTGCGGAGCGGGCAAACGACTGTGCGACATAGTCGACTTCATGGCGGATGGCGAAATCCAGGTCCAATACATCCTTAACGCTGATTGGAGGAAACTCAAGGAGTACGTTTGGGATGTTGACGCCCTTTCTCTCTTCCAGCATTCCTTCTTGAATGACGACTGTCTCTAGCTTATCTTGGCTTCTTCGACGCACTTGAAGATGGATGCTGCCATCTGCGATATAAATCATCGTACCCCGCTGAAAGGGTTCGAACGATCCAGGATAATCCAAGGAAACTCCTTTTGACGAACCCAGCACGGGTTTGCGGTATAGCCAAAAGCGTTGGCCCTGGCGCAGGGCTACCGGTTTTCCTTGGCGCAATTTCCCAGTACGGATGCGATGTCCGGCTAAATCCTGTAAGACCGCAACGCGATGCCCTGCTCTTTTCTGAGCACGTCCTAGGAGCTGGTAAAGGTGTTCGTGATCTTCCAGCGTTCCATGTGAGAAATTAAACCGGAAGATGGCTACTCCTTCCCGGATCATAGACAATAAAATACGCTCATCGGCGCACACAGGACCGATCGTGGCAACGATTTTTGTCCGCATGTTTTTACAATTACCAGTTACAGGTGAGGTGACTAGTAATAACTTCTCTGTTTGCTGTGTGCTGTATGCTGTGTGCTTTCAATTAGTGTGTTCGAATAATTGTGCATGAGGCGTAAAAACAGGAGGTTTCGAGTCGACCGGAAGGGTTAATTTAAGCTCGGCACGTCCAGGAAGGCAGATGTCCTTGCAAGCGAGCCATTCCACATTCGCTTGAACGGGAACGAAGGGACCGGGTTTCGCACCAGCCTTCGGGATAAATGTGAATGTGCTGTAGAGAACGAGTGCTCCCGTGTAACCGAATGTTCGGATGTTTCCAGGGTCAAGAAATTCCTGCGCGTTCGGCCAATTGAGAGGGCCGAAACCGACAGCAATCCAATCCGGCGCTAGCCAAGTCACTT
>JACPAW010000001.1 GCA_016180605.1 Candidatus Omnitrophota bacterium
ATCCCAATTTATGGACCAAACCAACCCCCTGGCTGAGTTGACCCACAAACGCCGCCTGTCGGCACTCGGTCCTGGCGGGCTCTCACGCGAACGCGCGGGATTCGAAGTGCGCGATGTCCACCCGTCGCATTATGGACGCATCTGCCCCATCGAAACGCCGGAAGGCCCGAACATCGGGCTTATTTCTTCACTGACCGTTTTTGCCCGGATCAACGAATATGGTTTCATCGAAACACCCTACCGGAAGGTTGAAAACGGTGCAGTCATGAATCAGATCGATTACATGACAGCCGACTTGGAAGACCGCTATACGATCGCCCAGGCAAGCAGCCCCTTGACGAAGAGCAACCGTTTCACGGAAGAATTCGTCAGTTGCCGATTCCGGGGCAATATCGTCAAGCTGCCTCCCGAGCAAGTCCAATATATGGATGTCTCTCCGAATCAAACCGTCAGTATTGCGGCAGCACTGATTCCATTTTTGGAACACGATGATGCCAACCGCGCCTTGATGGGATCCAATATGCAGCGGCAGGCAGTTCCTTTGTTGGCACCGCAACCACCACTGGTGGTAACCGGAATCGAAAAACGAGTTGCCGTTGATTCGGGTGCCTGTCTGACAGCAGAACAAGATGGCGTCGTGACTCACGCCGATGCACAGCGCATTGTCATCGGCCGCAACACCTATGAACTGAAGAATTTCCAGCGTTCCAACGCGAACACTTGTCTGCATCAGCGGCCCTTCGTCATGCCCGGTGACAAAGTTAAAGTGGGCGACATCATCGCCGATGGACCCGCAACCAGCAACGGAGATGCGGCTCTGGGACGAGACGTGCTGGTGGCTTTCATGCCCTGGCGCGGTTATAACTTCGAAGATGCCATTCTGGTCAGCGAGAAGTTGGTAAAAGAAGACATCTTCACTTCCATCCACATTGAAGAGTTCGAAGTGGAAGCGCGTGAAACCCGGCTGGGCAACGAGGAAATCACCCGCGATATCCCAAACGTCGGAGAAGAGGCTCTTAAGGACTTAGACGAGCAGGGAATCATCCGGGTAGGGGCAGAGGTGGGGCCGCGCAGCATTTTGGTCGGCAAAGTCACCCCGAAGAGTGAAACGGAATTGACTCCCGAAGAAAAGCTGCTGCGAGCGATCTTCGGAGAGAAAGCGGAAGATGTGCGCGATACCAGCCTGCGCGTTCCTGCAGGTGTCGAAGGCATTATCATCGATGTAAAAATTCTGACGCGCAAGGGAGCGCGCCCCAAAACCAAGGACGAACAAAAGCAGGAGCACGAACAGATCGAGCGCATTCGCGCGGATTTCGACGCGCAGATCAACAAGTTGGTGGAAGAACGTCTCGAGAAATTGGTCAAACTGCTTGAAGGAAAAAAACTGGCCACACCCCTGTGTGAGCTGGACTCGGATGACACGCTCATTGATGCTGGTAAAACGGTCAAAGCAAGCGATATTAAGAAGCTGGCACGCGCTGATTTTTCCGATGTCAAGATTCAAGGCGAACCTGGCCTTGAGGTAGAGATTCGGCGAGTGGCCAATTTCTTCGAGGAGTCGATCAGAGAGTTGCGCACCGAAGAAGAGACGGAGATCGATAAGATCCGGCGCGGTGATGAATTGCCTCCAGGCGTCTTAAAGCGCGTTGTGGTTCAGGTTGCCTCAAAGCGTAAGATTCAAGTCGGCGATAAGATGGCTGGACGGCATGGCAATAAAGGGGTCGTGGCCAAAATCATGCCGGAAGCGGATATGCCTTATCTTCCGGATGGGACACCGGTTGAGGTCGTTCTGAACCCGCTTGGAGTCCCCTCCCGTATGAATGTGGGGCAGCTTTTGGAAACCCACTTAGGCTGGGCGGCTAAAATCCTTGGATTCCAGGCCATCAGCCCGGTTTTTAATGGAGCCACGGAAGAGGAAATCCAGGAACTCATGAAGAAGGCAAAGCTTCCCGCTCATGGAAAAATCCGGCTTCGGGATGGTTTAACCGGAGAACCGTTTGATCAAGACACGGTGGTAGGTTATTTGCACATGATCAAGCTCGTGCATCTTGTGGATGACAAGATCCATGCACGCTCCATTGGACCTTATTCCTTAGTGACCCAACAGCCTCTGGGCGGAAAAGCGCAGTTTGGCGGCCAGCGCTTCGGCGAAATGGAAGTTTGGGCGCTGGAGGCCTATGGTGCCGCTTACACCTTGCAGGAACTTCTGACGGTCAAGAGTGATGATGTTTCAGGCCGCACCCGAGTGTACGAATCGATCGTCAAGGGAGAGCATGCGCTGGCTCCATCGGTTCCGGGGTCGTTTAACGTCCTGGTAAAAGAACTCCAAGGACTAGGACTGGATGTACGCCTGGAACGAAAAGACCAAGCCATTACCGGGGCCGAGCTTTTTGAGCGACTGGTAAAGAGGGAACTCGAGCATCCAAGCTCTGCGGTCGAAACCGAAAATAAAAAAGAAGACAATACCAATAAGAGCCCTGCCAGAACAAAAGAAACCGTGAAGGCGAGCAAACGATGACCCCCACACCTGCTGGCGGCAGTGCCGCCGCTGAGAAAAATCGAATCTTCGGCACTGCCGGGGTTGACCGGCAGTGGATTTTATCCATGGAAGTCAACCCACGGCTCTGCCAAAAGCAGAGCCTCCAGCAGGTGAGGTGGATGATCCCCACACCTGCTGGGCTTCGCCGCCCGATGTGCCAAAAACGATTGAAGGCGAAGCGGTCGCTGCCTCTGAAGTTACTCTATCGTTGCAGCGACCGGCCTTCGGCCAACCAGCAGGTGTGGGGATGACCGCCCCATTACAGAGCCATAGCGAGGGTGTCAACATTTTCGACGCCATTACCATCCAAATTGCCTCTCCGGATGTCATTCGCGCCTGGTCTAAGGGCGAAGTCAAAAAACCCGAAACCATCAATTACCGCACGCTTAAGCCGGAGAAAGACGGGCTTTTCTGCGAGCGTATTTTCGGGCCGACAAAAGACGGGGAGTGCAATTGCGGCAAGTACCGCAAAATGAAGCACAAGGGTATCGTCTGCGACCGCTGCGGGGTCGAAGTGACCAATGCCAAAGTACGACGCGAGCGCATGGGCCACATTGAGCTAGCGGCACCGGTTTCGCACATCTGGTTTTTCAAAAGCGTTCCCTCTCGCATCGGGGCATTGCTCGATATGACCATGCGGGATCTGGAGCGGGTGCTTTATTATGAAGCTTTTGCCGTCACGGACCCTGGAAACACCTCTCTGAAAACACGGGAAGTGCTGACAGAAGAACGTTACCAGGAAGCCATCAAGACGTATGGCAAGAGTTTTACTGCCAAGATGGGAGCCGAGGCGGTTTATGATCTTCTAACCAACCTGGATCTTGGCCAAATGTCGCGAATGCTGCACAAAGAGCTGCAGAAGCAGAAAGTGGAACAAACGCAGAAGCGAATCGCAAGAAACTTGCGCATCATCGAAGCGTTCCGGAAAAGCAAGAACCGTCCGGAATGGATGATTCTCAAGGCAATCCCCGTCATTCCTCCGGATTTGCGTCCCTTGGTTCCTTTGGATGGCGGCCGGTTCGCAACCTCGGACTTAAATGACCTGTATCGGCGCGTGATCAACCGCAACAATCGGCTTAAGAAACTGATCGACCTAAAAGCCCCGGAGATCATCATCCGCAACGAAAAGCGGATGCTCCAAGAAGCGGTCGATGCCCTATTCGACAACGGACGCCATGGCAGACCGGTTTTAGGACCCATGAATCGCCCCCTGAAATCGCTGGCGGATATGCTCAAGGGAAAGCAAGGCCGCTTCCGGCAGAACCTCTTGGGTAAGCGCGTGGACTACTCCGGGCGCTCCGTCATCGTGATCGGCCCGGAACTCAAACTGCATCAATGCGGCCTTCCGAAAAAGATGGCGCTTGAGCTTTTCGAGCCTTTCATCATCCGGAAATTCCGCGAGCAAGGATTTGCGCAAACCATCAAGACGGCCAAGCGCATGGTGGAAAAAGAGCGCACCGAGGTCTGGGATATTCTGGATGAAGTCATCAAAGACCATCCCGTATTGCTCAACCGCGCTCCTACCTTGCACCGGCTTGGAATTCAAGCCTTCCAACCCCAGCTGATCGAGGGCAAAGCCATCCGTATCCATCCGCTTGTTTGTACGGCGTTTAATGCAGACTTCGATGGGGATCAGATGGCCGTGCACGTGCCCTTATCGATTGAAGCGCAATTGGAAGCCCGCCTGCTGATGATGGCTTCGAATAACCTCTTTTCTCCTGCAAGCGGACGGCCCATCGTGACCCCGACGCAGGACATCATCCTGGGCTGCTATTACTTGACCAAAGCCCGCGAAGGCCTAAAGGGTGAGGGAATCATTTTTAGCGATATAGAGGAAGCGGTTTTGGCCTACCAGGACCAACAAGTGCACTTGCACGCAAAAGTCAAGCTGCGCTGGGAAGGACAAATTTACGAAACCACACCGGGCCGGGTGTTATTCAATCTCGTATTGCCTGCAGAGGTGCGTCTTGTCAATGAGCTCATCGATAAAGGGCGCCTGAGCAATCTGATTACGAAGGTATACCGTTTGTGCGGACATGCGCGTACGGTGACCCTGCTCGACGATCTAAAAACCATGGGATTCGAGTGGGCCACCTTAGCCGGGTTGTCGATTGCGGTGGCCGATCTAACGGTTCCTCCGGATAAAGACAAGATCTTAGGGCGCGCGCACCGGGAAGTCGAGCAGGTAGAAAGCCAATACCGTCGCGGTCTGATCACCGAGGGAGAACGTTATAACAAGATCATCGATATCTGGATGCATGCGACGGAAGAAATTTCCGACCACGTGATGGAAAACTTCGAGAATTTCAATCCGCTGTTCATGATGGCCGATTCCGGAGCACGAGGCTCGGAGCAGCAAGTCCGACAGCTGGCAGGAATGCGAGGCCTTATGGCAAAGCCTTCCGGAGATATCATCGAAAACCCGATTACGGCGAATTTCCGCGAGGGATTGACGGTGCATGAATATTTTATTTCCACTCACGGCGCGCGCAAGGGATTGGCGGATACAGCCCTTAAGACCGCAGACTCCGGGTATCTTACGCGTCGCCTTGTGGATGTGGCGCAAGAAGTCATCATTACGGAAATTGACTGTGGCACCCTCAATGGGATTTTGATGATTCCCATCCGCGAAGGGGACGAGGACATCGTTCCTCTTAAAGAACGCATCATTGGACGCGTGGTGTTGGACAACATCGTGGATGTCGTCAGCGATGAATTGATCATTGAAGCCAGCGGGGAAGTCACGGAAGAAATCGGAGACCGCATCGAGCAAACTGGCATCGAGAAAATCCGCATCCGCAGCGTGTTAACGTGCGAGGCGGAGCGTGGCATCTGTGCCAAATGCTACGGCAGGAATCTGGCCACCGGCTGGATAGCAGAACTGGGAGAAGCCGTTGGCATCATTGCCGCTCAGTCCATCGGTGAACCCGGAACCCAGCTGACCATGCGCACGTTCCACATTGGAGGAACGGCTCACCGTGCCATTGAGCAATCCCAGATTAAAACCCGGCATAAGGGAGTCATTAAATTCCACAATCTTAAGACGGTCAAGACAAAACCGGAAGAGCTTCTTGTCCTCAACCGAAACGGCGAGCTCTCCATCGTCGATCCGGAGGGCTCAAGGGAATTGGAGCGGCATCGCATTCCTCAAGGAGCCGTGCTGTCCAAGGAAGACGGCAATCCCGTCACCAAGGATGAACTGCTCGTGCGATGGGATCCTTACACGACACCAATCTTGACGGAATTCGGCGGAATGGTTCGGTTTGAGGACGTGCGACCGGGTATAACGATGCGGGAAGAAATGGATGAGGCTACCGGCCTTATCAACCGCATTATCGTTGAGCACAAAGGCGACTACCGGCCGCAGGTTATTATCGAAACCGACAAGGGGGAACTTCTGGCCGCCTATGGGTTGCCTGTAGGCGCCCATGTGCTCGTCAAGGAAGGACAAGTCGTTAAGACCGGGGATGTGATCGCCAAGACCGCCCGTAAGATCAGCCAGACGAAGGACATCACCGGTGGTCTTCCGCGCGTGGCAGAGCTATTCGAGGCGCGGCGGCCGCGGGATCCTGCCATCATCGCTGAAATCGATGGGATCGTCGATTTTGGAACAGCGAAAAAAGGCCAGCGCCGCATCATCGTGAAAAATGCTTCGGGCATGACAAAGGAATACTTGATTCCCCATGGAAAGCACTTGAATGTCTACAAAGGCGATTATGTACAAAGCGGCCAAGCGTTGACGGATGGGCCGATTGTGCCGCAAGATATTCTGCGCGTTTGTGGCGAGCGGGCATTGCAGGAATACCTGGTAAATGAAATCCAGGAAGTGTACCGTTCCCAAGGGGTGAAGATCAACGATAAGCACATCGAGGTGATCGTGCGACAGATGCTGCGCAAAATACGCATCGATGAGCCTGGCGATACGGAGTTCCTCATTGGCATGCAGGTCGATAAGGGTCGCTTTACAAAAGAAAATGAGCGCGTCAAATCCAAAAACGGCAAGCCTGCACAGGCAACTCCCTTGCTACTGGGGATCACGAAAGCCAGCCTCTCAACAGAAAGTTTCATTGCAGCGGCAAGCTTCCAGGAAACAACGCGCGTCTTAACCGAAGCGGCAGCAAGCGGTAAACGAGACCCCTTGTCAGGCCTTAAGGAGAATGTAATTATGGGACATCTAATTCCTGCCGGTACGGGTTTTTCCTCCAACCGCGGAGGAGAAATGATACGCCTGAGACCAGAGCCGCTTCCCATCGCCTCTGCAGCAGATGAGACAGATTCCTCCTCGGATGAATCTAAGGATAACGAGGAGACCGCGTAAGAATGCCGACGATCAGCCAATTGATTCGTTTCGGGCGGGTACAGCTGCTCAAGAAAACCAAAGCACCCGCCTTGAAAGCCTCACCGCAAAGGCGCGGGGTATGCATCCAGGTACGCACCATGACTCCGAAGAAGCCGAACTCAGCGCTTCGGAAAATTGCGCGTGTGCGTTTGACGACCGCAATCGAGGTGACCGCTTACATCCCCGGCGAGGGGCATAACCTGCAAGAGCATTCGATTGTTCTGGTACGAGGCGGACGCGTGAAAGACCTTCCGGGAGTGCGGTACCATATCGTACGCGGTACACTCGATGCTTCCGGTGTCAATCAGCGGCGCAAATCCCGCTCCAAATACGGTGCAAAAGCGCCCCAGGCTGCAGGTAAGGCAGCGGCAGCCCCACAAGCGGCGAAAGCCAAGGCATAAGGAATAAGACCTCATGAGCCGACGCAAGCGTACCAATAGACGAGAAACACAACCGGATTCCCGGTACAACAACCGCCTGGTGCAAAAGCTCATCAACAGCCTCATGAGCGATGGCAAAAAGTCAACGGCTGAAAGGCTTGTCTTTGATGCCTTCGAGCTGATGAAAAAATCCGTCGCAAACAATGACGTTCTGACGGTTTTTCACAAGGCCATAGAAAACGTCCGACCCCATGTAGAGCTTAAGGCACGGCGGGTAGGAGGGGCCACTTACCAAATCCCGATCGAAGTGCGCCATGACCGAAGCTTCTCTTTGGCCCTTCGATGGGTTCGAAACGCTGCCCGCTCGAAAAAAGGGGCTCCCATGGCCAAGCGCTTGGCGGATGAGCTTCTCAATGCTTATAAAGGAGAAGGCACTGCCGTACGCAAGCGCGAAGAAACTCATAAAATGGCGGAAGCAAACCGCGCCTTTGCGCATTATCGGTGGTGAGCAAGCAACCCTTCAAAATGTCAACAGATACGCAACAAGTCAACCAAAACTCCATTGAGCGCTTGACGTTCACGCGCAACTTCGGCGTCATTGCCCATATCGATGCCGGGAAAACTACGACATCCGAGCGGATTCTTTTTTACACGGGGCGGATCCACAAAATTGGAGAGATCGATGAGGGAACAACTGTCCTCGACTGGATGGCACAGGAGCGTGAACGAGGAATCACTATCACCGCTGCGGCCACCACCTGTTTCTGGGGGAAGTACCGCTTCAACTTGATCGACACACCGGGGCATGTGGATTTCACCGCTGAGGTAGAGCGCAGCTTAAAAGTGCTCGATGGGTGCGTGGTTGTTTTCTGCGCTGTGGGCGGGGTAGAGCCGCAATCCGAGACCGTTTGGAGGCAGGCGGATAAGTACGGAGTCCCGCGAATCGCTTTCATCAACAAGCTCGATCGCACGGGAGCTGATTTTTTCGCCGTTTTGAAGGAAATCCGCGAGCGGCTAGGAGCAAAGGCTGCTCCTCTGCAAATTCCATGGGGACGGGAAGACTCCTGCAAAGGTGTTGTGGATCTGGTAACTATGAAAAGCGTTAAGTTTGATACGGCTAATCCTTCCAAAACACCCGAGATCGGAGATATTCCTGCGGAATTGTTGGATCAAGCCAAGCAATACCGACATGATTTATTGGAAGCTGCTGCGGAATATGACGACCGCCTGATGGAAAAATACATTCACGACCAAGAGCCAACCGAGGAAGAATTGCGCCGGGCAATTCGCCAGGCAACCATTCACTCCGAAACCGCTTTGCATGAAGGGCAGAACAAACGTCCTATTTTCGTGCCCGTTCTATGCGGTGCTTCATTCCGGAATATCGGGGTTCAGCCGCTTCTGGATGCGATCTGCGATTACTTACCTTCTCCTCTGGATATCCCCATCCCGACCGCTCACAACCCCGTAACGGAAGAAGAATTAAAATTAGAGCCTGAAGAGAGCGGCCCCTTTGCCGCGCTGGCCTTTAAAATCGCAAGTGATAAGTTCGTTGGGGAATTGCATTTTATCCGCGTGTATTCCGGCACCTTGCGCTCTGGCGAAACGGTGTTCAACGCCACTAAACGCAGGAAAGAACGGGCAAGCAAACTGCTGAGAATGCACGCGAATAAACAAGAACTCATTGAAGATATCAAAGCAGGAGACATCGCAGCCGTTGTCGGCCTTAAAGATGTCAAGACGGGAGATACGCTTTGCGTTGAAGGACATCCTGTCGTATTCGAACGGATCCAATTCCCCGAGCCGGTCGTATCCATGTTCATCGAGGCGAAAACGAAGGCGGAACAAGATAAGCTCAGCACTGCTTTAGGTAGGCTGCAATCCGAAGACCCCACCTTCCGAGTTCGCTTTAACACCGAAACCAGCCAAACGCTGATTGAAGGAATGGGGGAACTGCACCTGGAAATCCTCGTCGATCGGCTGCGCCGAGAATTCAACGTAGAAGTCATGACCGGCAAACCCCAGGTCGCTTACAAAGAAACGGTGACTCAAGCCGTCGAAAAGATCGACTATAAGCATGTCAAACAGACAGGTGGTCGCGGACAGTATGGCCATGTGGTCATCAAACTAGAGCCGGCAGAAACAAAAAGCGGAATTAGCTTTGTGAGTAAGGTCGTAGGAGGCCGGATTCCGAAAGAGTTTATTCCTGCCGTTGAAGAAGGGGTCATGGATGCCTCGCGCACAGGACCCGTTGCAGGATATCCAGTTGTAGATATCACCGTAACGTTGTATGATGGTTCCTTTCATGATGTCGATTCCTCAGAGATAGCCTTCAAGATTGCAGCCATTGAGGCTTTCAAGCAAGGTATTCTGCGAGGGCGTCCGGTTTTACTAGAACCCATCATGTTTGTCGAGGTTGTCACCCCTGAGGATTTTATGGGTCAAATCATTGGCGATTTAGGTTCACGGCGAGGCAAAGTGGAAGGCAGCAACATGCGCGGTTCCAGCCGCGTCATACGTGCCTATGTGCCGCTGTCCGAAATGTTCGGCTACGCAACGGCGATTCGATCGCTTTCGCAAGGACGTGCTGCCTATTCCATGGAACCAGCGCGCTATGAACAAGTGCCAGCAAACCTAGCTGCCAAATTGACAGGGAGGGGATAAACGCATGGCCAAAGCAAAGTTCGAACGGACGAAGCCCCACGTCAACATCGGAACCATCGGGCACGTCGATCATGGCAAGACGACCTTAACCAGTGCGATCAC
>JACPAW010000191.1 GCA_016180605.1 Candidatus Omnitrophota bacterium
CTGCAGCAGCTAGCGAAGATCGAGGGGCTGCGTTGGATGCGCCTTTTGTACTGCCATCCCCGCGGCGTTTCGGATGAGCTGATTGAGACAATCAGTACAGAGCCTACCCTCTGCAAATATTTGGATACCGCCATCGAGCACGCCGACGATGAGGTGCTAAACCGCATGAACCGGAGAATCAGCCAGGAACAGCTGCGCCATACCATTGGCCGGCTGCGCCGCCGTATTCCGGGTTTGACGTTGCGCACTTCCGTGATCGTCGGATTTCCGGGGGAGACCGAGAAGGCTTTCAAGAACTTGATGGGGTTTTTGGAAGAGATTCGTTTTGAGCGCCTCGGAGCCTTTCAGTATTCGCCATAGGAGGGAAGTGCTTCGGCCCGTTTTCTCGATTCGGTACCCGAGGCCGTGCGGCAAAAGCGTTTCGAAGAACTGATGCAATTGCAGCAGACCATTGCCGCTGAGCTTAATACCGATGCCATTGGAAAGACATTCGAGGTCGTCATCGATGAGGCCGATTCGCAGGATGCCAACCTCTATCATGGGCGCACCAGCGGAGATTGCCCCGAAGTGGACGGACAAGTCTTCGTTCAAAGCGACCGGAAACTCAAACCAGGCGAATACCTACCCGTTACCATTACCGACAGCTACGAGTACGATCTGATTGGCGTTGCCTCCCAGAGCCATTAGCCCCCTTTCGATGGCCTCATGACATTGCCGACAAAACTTAGTTTTTTACGCATCGTGCTGACTTTCTTTGTCATGGCGCTGTTGTTCGTTGATGGCCTTCCGGCAAAAATTGCAGCCTTGGTTGTTTTTCTTATAGCCGGTCTTACCGATTGGCTGGACGGGTTTCTAGCTCGCCGGTTCAATCAAATCAGTTCATTGTTCAATCAAATCAGTTCATTAGGAATTCTGCTAGACCCCATTGCGGATAAGGTGCTGGTTCTAGGCACTTTTTTGGCTTTCGTACAATTGCGGCTGATTCCGGCCTGGATGGTTCTTTTGATTGCTTTGCGCGAGTTTCTGATTACGGGCGTTCGATTGCTGGCTTTAAACCGCCATATCGTGCTGCCGGCAGTAAAAGAAGGAAAGCATAAGACGATTTCACAAATGCTGACCATCCTCGTGGTATTCTTAACCTTGATCGTTCAAGAGATGGCAGCACCCGGTTCTATTCCTCATGGGATTGTGGAGCTGATGCACGCAGGGGTGCTCGTGTGCCTGTGGGTTACGGTGGTATTGACGGTTTTTTCCGGAGCGAGCTTCTTGTGGAACAATCGCAATTTATTTGCGGATGCGTCAGGTCGCTAACTGGCTTGCTACCGTAGCAGGCATCGGATACCTACCAGGTGCTCCTGGTACTTTCGGCAGCCTAGCAGGATGGGGATTAGGACTCCTACTGTCTCCATCGATTAAAGCAGTGCCTTCCGTTAGGTTAGGAGCGTGGCTTGTGATCGTATTTCTATTGGGAGCCGTTGCTGCGGAAATTACAGAGCGGTATTCTCAAACGCATGACCCTTCTTGGATTGTGATCGATGAACTTTGGGGTATGGCAGCGCTGGTTCTGCTTTTTCCACCAGCCCAGCGCTTGCCCGGCGGGCTGATTGCTTTTGTGCTGTTTCGATTCTTCGATATTCTCAAGCCGTTTCCTCTAAAACACCTCGCACGGCTGCCGGGCGGATGGGGGATTATGGCCGATGACCTGGGTGCTTCTGGCTACGCGCTGGTCCTCTTATGGTTGGGTGTTGCTTTTTTTAGTTGATGCGCTGTTTCATCGCGATCTGTCTTCCTGAGAAGGTCCGGGAAGGTTTGACTCAGCTGCAGCACCAATTAAAGCAGGCACGGGCAGATGTGAAATGGGTGGAATCCGGCGCCCTGCACGTGACACTCCATTTTCTTGGAGAAATCAACGCAGAAGAATGCCGCCAGGTGGAGGGGATGTTGCGTCAGATTGCCGTAGGGTGCGCCCCTTTTACGCTTAAGCTGCAGGGAATTGGAGCATTCCCAAACTTGGAAAAACCGCGGGTTCTTTGGGTGGATATAGCGGAAGGCAAAAAGGCTCTGGAAGAACTGGCATCTTCCATTGCGCGTGAAGGGCAAGCGCTGGGGTTTTCTACCGAAAAACGTCCTTTTGCAGCGCACGTGACAATCGGTAGGGTTCGTTCGGGGCTGAATCTAAAGTCGCTGGCTCTTCGGATGCGACAATCCGTTTGGGCCGCTCCCGCTGCCTGGCAGGCGGATTACGTTTATTTATTTCAAAGCGTTTTAAGTTCCTTAGGTCCGACCTACACCGTACTGGCGGAGATTCCACTCGGACGTATGGTGCATTCTTGACGCAGCCAATTCAGGGCGGTTTGCACCGCCTGCCATTTAATGCTGATGCGATCTCCGGTAAATTGAAAGCGCCGGCTTTTGACGGTCCTCCCATCTGCCAGTCCTATAAAAACCAATCCTACCGGTTTTGACGGGGAACCACCCTTGGGTCCTGCAATTCCCGTTATCGACAGCCCTATTTTCGCATGGAGAAGCTCTCGTATTCCCGAAGCCATCTGCTGTGCTACTTTTGCGCTTACTGCTCCCTGATGTTTGAGGGCGTTGCGGCTGACCTTGAGCTGATTTAGTTTCACATCATTGTGATAAGCTATGGTGCCGCCGCGGAAATAGCCAGAGCTTCCGGGAACATTGGTAAGCGTATCCGAGAGCAGTCCCCCCGTGCAGGACTCGGCTACGGCGAGCGTCCAATGTCTTCGAATAAACTCCTTGGCTATGATCGATTCCAGCGTGTCTCCATTTGTGCCGTATACGGCTTTTCCAAGGTGCCGGCAAAGGGCATGAACGGTT
>JACPAW010000002.1 GCA_016180605.1 Candidatus Omnitrophota bacterium
CGGTTCTCCACCCATCTTCGATTCGCTGCCAAGGCCTCTTTTCCGAATGGCTCAGGATCATAAACCCACCGCTGGCCATCGCGGTAGCGCAGCTCCGGAGTATCCACACCGATGTAACGGAGGAGCCGACCGTCGCTGAGCTCAATCGTATCTCCGTCAATCACACGGCGCACACGCGCCTCTTCGGCGGTGGCCTGACCCGCAGACACAAAGAGGACGCCGCAGAAAAAGAACGTACAGAAGCGGGCAAGTCGTGGCGAGGTGGGAATCAGAGCCTTCCAGAATGTGGCTATCGTTTCAGGGGATGTCCGACTTTAGCTTCTAGCGATTGCACTTTCTGAATGATCCGTCCACCACCCGGTTTGTCTTTTCGGTCATCAATTCGGATGGTCGTTAATACCCTAGCAGAAGAGGCCAGCATGGCCTGATGGCACTGCTTGATAAGAGCCATCACCCGGTCCCAATCTCCTTCAATGACAGTTCCCATCGGCCCAACACGATATTCCAAACCGCTTTTATCAATTAACCGAGCCACCTCTGCTAATGGCGTACTCACGCTGGGACTTGCCGTACCAATCGGCACGATTTCTAGTTCCACTAACATCGCCGCTGCCTCCTCTATATGCACGTTAATCACTATAGCAAGCCAGCGGATTCGCGTCAAAGCCAAAGGCTCTGGTTTCCACCTTGGCCATGCCGACACTATTAGGAACGCCTCCGCGGTGCCTGCCTCCTCGGAGGCGTTCCTAATAGTATCGCCTAGCAAAACATCTTATCCAGTGTGTCAGGTGCGGCGGCGTAGACGAGGTACGGTCAGTGCGCCAAACGGTAGTATCAAGAGACCTACCCCTGCAAGCGGAAACCACGGCATCGGTGTGTGGATAAACGTTCCCCCCAGAACCATTGCCTCACCACTCGTCAAGAGTCTGTGGAAACGGTACACACGCCCGGTACGCGGCAACCGGATCTTAAGCGGCAAGATCCCTTGTTCCTGCAAACGCGAAGCGATTGCATCGGACACATCCTTAAACGAGCCTGAGGCGTATGACGCTTCCTCTGGTTTGCTTGGTTTGCTGCTATTCGGTTCATCGAGTTCGTTATCGCTCCCATCGAATGATTCGAAGGCGCTTGCACGAGCAACATATTGATTGGCAATTATGCCACGCGCCTGCCGCGATCCTTTTGCCATCTTCCTGTCCTCCGCAAGCTCTTGCCTCATAAGTGCTACAGCACCTACAGAACGACTCATCGTTTGAAACGGCTCTTGTAGGAACGAGACCGCCGCACTGCCCTGCTCAAGGTTTCCGTGGAATTTAACGAACGGCACCTCATGGGGAGCCAGCACGTACCAGTTGGCGATTGTGACCGGCACATCGAGCACTGGTCCTGCAAGTGCTAGCTCTCCGATTCCCTCAAATGCCTTCCGGCGCTCGAAGTAGACAAGCTCCACGATAAGATTCTCCGTGATAGGACCACCGCGGTCGAGCGGTATGAGCAGTGCCTGGTTTTTCCCTGCAACCGGTTTGATTGATTCCCCGTTGACCAAGCAGCTCCAGAGAGTCGCTTTTTCCGGAAGAGCCGCCTCAAGGAATTGTTTTTTATTCGCTTTGATCACATAGATCGCACGGGTAATCATCTCTCCTGGCCGCGAAAGAACCGTTACCAATTCCCCTTGTTCCGCGATTGCCGCAAGAACCGGATGATCCTGATGCCGGTTTAAGCTCAAGACCACCTGGTAAGGATGCTGATGATACTTAAATGCCAGCATGACCTGTGGTCTCGATGCCACATCCAGAAGGCTTGGCAGTTCTTTGACGTCAACGCGGTAAGCCCCCTCGATTGTCTGAGGCGAAATTTCAATGTTGCCTTCCCGTGCTACCATGAGAAAACCCCGCTCTTGCTTGACGTCGCTCAGTCGTAACGCAGGCACCGTGTAAGCGGCTAGCTTTTCTTCAATGGGTTGTTCGGCCTCAACCACCAACCGATAGGTCCCTTCTCTCAGAGGACTGCGAAGGGTTACCTTAAGCTCACGAGAGGCACTCGTTTGAAGCACTTGCCACTCCTCAATATCCCCGCCTCTGACATTGAGGATATTGAAAATCTCCGGAACTTGAATCCCGAGTAGCTTCGTTTCGCCCTGAGCCATGCGGTATTCGATGATAGACGTGATGCGGGCTAAACGCTCTTCCATAGTAACGAGCGTGTGGACTTGGCCGTAGAGTACCGGGTCTATCTGCACGGGTGCAGCGGGCTTCGTTCCCCAGCGAAAAGCGATGCGCTCGGCAGCGCCAAGGCGAGCGGTGAGAACCACCCCACTGCGGGATCCATCCGAGTGACTCTCGACGTAGAGTTGCTCGTTCGGTGAAAGCTCAACTTCAGCGCGAGGAATAGTCAGCGATACGGTCGAAAATGTAGATTTAGGAATGCCCAGTTGCAAGCCTTCTCTTTGACCTTCCTGGATGAGAAGTGTTGAGAACTCCACTTGCACGCGGTAGCTTCCTTTCCGTCTTGTCACCAAAGCATAGGTATCTGCCAGCGGGACAAGATGCGTTTCATGACTCTTTGGCTCTGCCTTAACCGCTGTCACGGTACCCCCTGTGAGGTTCAAGGGAATTTCGACCCAGCCATCGTGAAGAACGCGGATGGTATAATGCGCCTCCATCCGAACGATCGGCCCTGTCACTTTCCCCGTGTACTCTGCAGACTCAATGATCCACGGCGTGCGCTCATTCGAACCGGGAATGACCGTGGCTGTCGCCACCGATGACCAGCCCAAATAGGCTACCGCGAATACTCCCACACCCTTCAGGACACCTCTCATCGCTGCCTCCTTTTAGTCCCACCGGCATTGATTAGCTTCGCTAATCAGGTGGGACTCTTTATTGTCCCACCGGCATTGATTTGCGAAGCAAATCAGGTGGGACTCTTTTCAGTCCCACCGGCTTTGATTTGCAACGCAAATCAGGTGGGACTCCTGTGTTTGCCACCTCATCGAAACCGCCTACATCCGATGAGACACCAGAAGGGAGAAAAAGTTCCATCAGGCGTGGCTAGAAGCCATGGGGAAGTTTCGAAACAGGTTCTAGAGCAGGTTTATTACGAGGAATTCTTATGGCTGGAAACTTCAGTCATCGTCTATAATCTTGACCCGTCCATCCGACGAGATGATGGCGGTGTACTCGATGACCCGCCAGACCGCATCCCCAGCGATTCCTTTGTACAGGTCAGCCTGTATCGCGGAGTCATTGAGTAGCGTCAGCTCAATTTCCCTGGGCCTGACAAGGGCAAAGCTTGGCGCTTCCCCAACGAGCACAGGAGCCGCCCAGAGCCGTTTGCCGTCTGGCCCGATCCGCTGAGCCGTGAACGTCGTGCTACGACGTGGTTCCTCAAAATGCTCATAGTCATACCAGAGAATGAATGCGCTCGTTGGCGTATCCTGAATCACCGAAACCGGATTGTACCCACTTTTCTTAGCACTCAGGGTGAACCCCTCAGCTCCCCAGTGCTTCTCACCATTGGTGCCAACGAGCTGGATAACCACCCCGTCAAATGTGGAGTACGTAACGAGCCATCCGTGCGCTGGCCAGAATAGAAGGTTCAGGTGACCCTCCCCATCATCCTTGAAGACCTCCTGCGTCCAGACGATTTTGCCTGTGCCGTCGAATAACCTGGCATGGACTCCCCATGGGTCTGTCCCGTACCAGAGCAACAGGGCTTGATGCTCATCTCCACCTGCAAGCCGTGGAGCATAGACGTAACCCCCGTATCTCGGAAGATCTTCAAGTGCTTCATAGTTCCGCCAAGAGATTGTGCCCTCCTGGGATATCCCAAACAAGACAGGGCGTGGCCCAGCAGCGTCTTTGTATACCAACAAGGTTGAACCGCCATTGTCATGACGGA
Source organism: Candidatus Omnitrophota bacterium (assembly GCA_016180605.1). Lineage (GTDB taxonomy): Bacteria > Omnitrophota > Gorgyraeia > Aquiviventales > Aquiviventaceae > JACPAW01. Next base: position 3,901 of record JACPAW010000002.1, read on the forward strand.
TAGTTTGTACCAGGAGTGGTCCGCTATAATGCCCAAACCGCTCACTGAGAGCAGAAAATTCTCCAGAAAGCATCTCATAGAGCTTCGAGTTCTCATCGAGACGTTCACTCTGGGCGGCAGCAAGGTTGCTATTGTGAATCACCAGACCCTTACTGGCATCTTCCACTACGAGTTCAAGGAGGAATGGGACGAAACCGGGCGGAGATTCCGATAGGACCCCTTTTGGGGGCTCGCTGGAAAATTCCTGAAGGAAGTCGGGGAACGCATCGATTGGCAGTGTAATGGCGATGAATGTCGCTTCGTTCATCGCGATGGTTCCTCCTCTTTCATGAACCCAAGCACTGAGCGGTGCCGTTGCTTCCTTTAAGTCGCGCACGTGCCATCGTACTAAATACGGTTCTGCCAATGCGAACCCTATTGGCGTACCTGCCAACGGCGGCACGGGCTCTGAGAGAGAGGTTCTCTCTCCAGAGGCGGATACTTTTTTTTCAGCCACGGACGCTTCATTTTGCAGCGACGGCGTCTTGACGGAATCCTCACCACTCACGCCTGATGCAGGACTATCGGCAAGTTCAGCGTCGCTCGGCATCTCGAATGGTTTCGCACGGGTGGTTTTTTCATCCATCTCCAACTGACCTCTAGCGATGGCTCCTCCTACGGACTGAGCTCTTTCATCGCGAGAGTTGTCTCTAGCTTCCTGCTCAACCGCGGCAGCTGGCCCTTCCTGTCTCGATACAAAATTGCCGGTTTGCCCCGTTGCTATTTTTTGAAACTCCGTAGACTGTATCGGCGAGTGTCCTAAAAAGCGTGGGAGCGCAACCACTACCACCACTAACACGGCGGTCGTAGCCAAGGCCAGGCTATGCAGCGGTAGACTCTGTGGCCAAGGGGCGAGGAACCCATCGACGAGTTGACGCCACCAAGGCTTGGCGGCTAGCTTCTGGCGGACACCGGGCAATAAATGGGGCTCTTCGACCGGCTCCATGGAGCGTAAGAAGCGCAGCATCTCCTTCAAGGAAGCAAGCTCCGCACGGCAACCCGCGCACCCATTGAGGTGATCCTCCAACTGAGCGCACTCGCCTGCTGCAAGTTTTTCATCCACATAGGGGGATAGCCATCGGCGGAATCCCTCGCACGTCATCCGAGCCTCCCGTTGACAAGCGCGCGAAGCTCAATCCGCGCGCGATTCAGCCGAGATTTTACCGTCCCCTCCCGGCAACATAATATCTGGCTAATCTCTTCATAGGAATAGCTATGGATATCCCGCAATACGATCACACGGCGCGATGATTCGTTAAGCTGCTGCAGCGCTGCCATCAAAATTTCCCTCTGCTGCCGGTACTCCGCAACCTGTACCGGATTTGGAGATGGATCCGGAACTTGATACCCGGCTCCTTCTTGATCCGGTGCCAGCGGCTCATCAATGGAGGCAGTGATGAGTCTGCGGCGTCTTGCCCAAAACCGGCGGCGGTTGCGGCAGAGATTCATCGCAATGGACACAAGCCAGGTGGACAACTTAGCCTGACGCCGGAAATGGCGAATTCCCTGATAGGCGCGCACAAACACATCTTGCGCAATATCTCTCGCATCCTCCGCATCCCCTAGCATCCGCAACGCAACCGCGTAGATGAGCCGCTCATACCGCAGCACGATTTGGTCAAAGACAGCCGTGTTGCCCTTCTGCAATTGCTCAACCCAGCCATTTTCTTCCACAAGCCGACTCGAAATCGAATCCGGCTCTTTGCTACCCTCTTGATAAGACACCGCTTCCCCCCTCGTGGTTCCTTAACTCGTAAGAAGCTTGCTCTGCGGCTTGGATGCGCCGGCTAATCGCAGGATGATCGAAGAAGAACCATTCGACCAAGCGCGGAGGATGCGGATCTGCCAGATTGAGGGTACCCAGCCGACGCAGGGCGCCGGCAAAGGCGCTGGGTTTTGCAAGTGCCACGGCAAACCGATCGGCTTGCCATTCAAAAGCGCGGGATATGCCATTTTGCAAAGGGCGTGCTACCAGACCTACGAAAAACAACCAGAGCATCAAAAGAGGAAAACCCTCGATATCCGCAAGACCGCTTAAACCAAAAGAAGCCGCCCACTTCTTTCCCAGATAGTCTGTCAAGGAAAAGACAATCCAGGAGCCGATGGCGCTGAGAATCAACAGCTTTCTAATGTGATGAAAGCGATAGTGTGCTAATTCATGGGCAAGCACCCCTTCAATCTCATCAGGAGAAAACTCAGACAAAAGCGTATCCGCCAGCAAAACGCGACGAGTCTGGCCTACTCCGGCAAGCGCGGCATTGGCCTTGCGCGTTTCAGCACCGAGATTAAACCGGAAGGTTCCGAGCACGGGTAGCCCTGCTCGATTACAGAGCGACAAGAGGCGCTGATTTAAAGCAGTGTCTTCTAACCGTGTCGTTTTGTAAAACAGTGGCAGCAAAAGAGTAGGAAATACCCTAGCCAAAACCACGCTGAATGCCAGCCAGCCTAAAGTCGCCCACAGAGGCCAGGTTTCCGGTTTGTGGCGCAGCAAAGCATAGCCTGCTTCGATTATGAGCAAGCCCAGCACACCGCCCAGTGCAATCTGCTTGGCTTCCCGGATCCACCAGGCTTTTCGGCTCATCCGCGAGAGACCGAAACGATGCTCCAGGTGGAATGTGCTGTAATAATGCAACGGGAAGCTAACGAGGTATTGGCAAAGGCTAAAAACAAGGAGATAGCCCAAAAAGATAAGCCAGTTATTGGAGGTTTCTCTCTGCCAATAATCGGCAAGGTAGCCGGAGAAACCAGAAACCCAGAAAACCGATAAGAAAACAACCGTCAGCAGCAGGTCAAAACCGAGCAGGCGATAGCGAATCCGGGCATAGGCTTTTGCGGAATTGGATTCGATCATCGAGCCGCCATGGTAGAGGAGCGACGGAAAGCCAGGCCCTGCTCGATGAAAGCATGGTATTGTGCCAGCTGCCGCTGAGCCGCCTCTGAAGAAAGCTGCCCCCAACGCTGAGCAATGGCCACACAGGTTGCAGCCGCATCCAAGCCGTGGCAGGGCGCCCAAGCGATCTGGGTGCGGCGGGCAAGCACATCGGTTAAGGTACAAGCCAGTTCGCTGCGGAAACCGTGGGCGATTTCGGCACCCAGCGTTTCCTGATGGCAACAGATGGGCTGAGCCAGGCTTTTATCCTCCGCAACTAGCTTTAAGAGTTCGACGACGGCTGCACCATATTGGAGGAGAAGCCGAGCTAATGTTTCTTGGCTGAGCAACTGAGTGGCTTCTTTCCACTGATGGATCCACATAGGAGGTGTAACTTCCTCCATTAAACTGACCTCGTGCGTAATACACGCATCGACTTGCCAACGAAATTGCCTGACCAAGAAATCGACCGTCTGTTGCGCCATCAAGCGGAAGGTCGTGAATTTCCCTCCCAAAATGCTCACCAGTCCTTGTCCGTCGACCTCAATGCGGTGTTCACGAGAAGCTTGCGTCGAACTGCCGCTAAAAGCCAAAAGAGGACGCGCTCCAGCGAATGTGGCCACCACATCTTCTGGACCAAGACGCCGGCCGGGGAAAAGATAATTCAGTTTCTCTAAAAGATAGCTCACCTCATTTCCATCGGCCGAAAGCGCTTCCAATGACGACTGGGTGACTTTCTCAGTCGTGCCAACCAGAGAAGTCTCTCCCCATGGCAGCACGAAAAACATCCGTTGATCGAACCGGGCTTCCGTAAACAACGCCTCGTGGCTTAAGCGAGGAACCAGCAGGTGGATGCCCTTTGTGGGAGCTAATCGCGCAGAGCAGGAGTCATCGCTGAGTCTTCGAATCGAATCCGCCCAGGGCCCTGCGGCGTTGACGAAGGCGCTGGCTCGAATCTCGAATATTTTCCCCGTGAAAACATCTTCTGCAACGGCAGCGCGTATTTTTCCCTCAGATTTCAGAAAAGAACGAAGGCGAATGTAGTTGGCGCACGCCGCACCGAACAAGGTCGCCTGGAGGACGTTCGCCAGACAAAGGCGCGCATCGTTCATGATGCAGTCGGAGTAGCAGCCCACACCCTGCAGCCCCTGCTCTTTAAGGCTCGGCTCTAGCGTCAAAGCCCGGCGGGCGGAATACATTCGATGTACCCCCATGCGATTCCTGGCTGCTAGAAGATGGTACAGCCAAAGACCGGCTCTGACCTTCCAAAGAGACCGGCTGTTTCCCCGGTAAACGGGAATTAAAATCGGCAAAGGTTTCACTACAGAGGGGGCGATTGTCCGCAGGATCATTCGCTCTCGGAGACCCTGGCGCACCAGCGATACACGTCCCTGCTCTAAGTAGCGCAGCCCGCCATGGATGAGTTTGGAGGTTTTCGAGCTGGTTCCGCTTGCAAAATCCCCCTGTTCGATCAGGGCCACTCGCAAGCCGCGCAAGGTCGCATCGCGCGCAATTCCAGCCCCCACGATCCCGCCTCCAATGACGAGCAAATCGTGGGGACGGGATTCCAGCGTTGCCAAAACGGACTCGCGAGAAATCATCTCCGAACTCGCTCCACCGCCTCTTTCCAGCCTCCATAAAGCTTCTCCCGCTGCAGCCGGTGCATGCGCGGGATAAATCGTCGCTCCGGTTTCCCAGCCATCCGGATTAAATCGTGCGCCTTCCACCAACCAAGCCCGACTCCCGCCAAAAGAGCGGCTCCTTTTCCTGTATTGGCGATCATAACTGGCCTGAGAACCGGAATTCCCAAAATATCGGCCTGAAACTGCATCAACCAATCATTTTGAGCCGCACCTCCGTCTACCCTCAATTCTTGCAATGAAATGCGGCAATCTTTCATCATCGCCTCAGCGACGTCTCTGGTCTGGAAAGCCAGGGATTCCAATGTGGCGCGCACCAAGACGGCTCGGTTAGAACCGCGCGTCAATCCAATGATAGCACCCCGCGCTTTCATGTCCCAATAGGGAGCGCCCAAACCGACAAAGGCAGGAACCACGTAGACGCCACCGGTATCGGCCACACGCTGCGCGATGGCCTGGGTTTGAGCAGCATGCTGGATTAAACCCAGCTCATCGCGAAGCCATTGAATGGCCGCACCGGCGATAAACACGCTTCCTTCCAACGCGTACACGGGCTGATCCGTGCCGCCCCAAGCCAATGTCGTGATGAGTCCGTTTCGGCTTTGCACATGGCGTGTACCCGTGTTGAGAAGAAGAAAACAACCCGTGCCGTAGGTGTTTTTAGCGCTGCCCTCGGAAAGGCAGCCATGACCCACAAGCGAAGCTTGTTGATCCCCGGCAACCCCTAGAATCGGTATCCCGGAAGGCAGGCATGCGCTTTTGGCGGTCACTCCAAATGGACCAGCAGAAGCCCGAAGCTGTGGCAGCACCGATTCTGGAATGCGGAAAAGCTCAAGCAACGATGGGTCCCAACGCTTGGAACGAATGTTTAAAAGCAGCGTTCGCGAAGCGTTCGTAAAATCGGTGGCATGGATCGCCCCGCCGCTTAAGTTCCAGATCAGCCAAGAATCGACCGTTCCAAAGGCCACTTCGCCTCGTTGCGCGCGTTTACGAAGACCAGGCACGTGGTCCAGCAACCACTGGATTTTCGTTGCGGAAAAATAGGCATCCAACACAAGCCCTGTGGTACGCCGGAGTCGTGGTTCAAAACCTTTGGTCCTTAAGCGATCACAAATCGAGGCGGTCCTGCGGCATTGCCAAACGATGGCATTCGCTAGAGGCTTTCCGGTTCGGCGATCCCATAAAATCGTAGTCTCCCGTTGATTGGTAATCCCGATTGCGGCAATGCGATGAGGCAAGACCCTAGCCGCACGGAGTGCTTTGGCAATTGTCTGGTAGGTCACGCGCAGGATTTCTCTAGGATCGTGCTCCACCCATCCGGGCTGAGGATAGTGCTGGGGAAGCTCGGTGTAAGCATTGGCGACCACGCGGCCCTGATGGTTCACGATCAGAACCGTCGTCCCTGTCGTACCCTGATCAATCGCCAGAATCATG
>JACPAW010000003.1 GCA_016180605.1 Candidatus Omnitrophota bacterium
TACCCAAACCTGTTTTCTCCATCAGGGGTACTACTACCCAGATACCCGCGGTTAATAGGGCCCACCAGAACGCACTCATATCCGATAATTTGGCTCCTCAGCAGTAAGCTCGTCAGCAATAAGTAAGTGCCTTTTCATAACAACCCCTCTTGCTCTTACTGCTGATTGCCGACGAGCTGACGAGCCCTGCTTTGCTCCCACTTCAATGGCCCCGAAACTGTTGCCACAACCGGCGAAACCGGCTTTCATACAACAAAGGGTAGAAGGATTGTCTATCCGGAAAAAGGCGAGCGACTGCTTCACGCAATGCCTGCTGCTGAATCTCGATATCGATGGGGGGTTCCCCTCGGATGATCATCTCGCAGATACGCTCGGCCTGCTGTTGAAGAACGCGGATAGCTTCTCCTTCGGTGCAATGCACTTCCAGCCGTGCCGAAAGCTCTTCTTCCACAACCGCACGGTTGCTGGTCGTCAGCGGAATCAGCTCCACATCCCTTCTCTGCTTCAAACTGACCAAAAAAGGCAAAGGGGCCAGGCTGATTGTCGCCACAATGAAAGGGCCATGCTCAAACGCCTCCAGCACCGCCTTCTCAAGAGCCCGGGAAGAAAGCTCCATGCGTCCTAACTCATCCAAGAACAAAACCGACGCACCCTTCATTCCGCGGCGAATAATCGAAACCCCCACTTCATCCAGCACGGAGGTATTCACACGATAAGGACCCACCCGAACACCGCTTTCCAGTTGACGGTGTGCCAGAAGAATCTGCCTGCCATCGAGCGGGCTAAGCCAAAAGCCCGTGCGCTGATCATATTCCCGCAGCTCCTCGGTGACAAAACCATCAATAGGCTTACGGCGCAAGGCACAAACCAGGCGTTGAATCAATGTCGTTTTTCCAACGCGCGGGGGACCCACGATCAAGACATGTTTCATTTGAATGCACCGCAACAGCCATAACAACGGGCCGATGCTACGCCATTAATCTAACGGCAAGGGTTCTCTTGTAAGAGGATGCCGGAAGTATTCCAGGGTAGGCAATATGGGCGCAAAGTCCTCTGGGTACGGAAGAAAAAAGGTAACGGTTTCATAGAACCCAACCCCAAAACGCACGAATCCTTTGAAAAATCCATAAGCCGTACCGGTAAGCATGCTGCTTACCCGATCGCGAGTGCTATAGCGTTTATGGATGTTCAAAGGAATTTCCAGCGGCGAACCCAAGACGTTGGACACTCCACGGCCCAACTTCTCAAAAGCTGGGTGCAGATTATAGCGGCCCATCATTTCTTCTACCCGGTCTTCTGGGGGATGAGCGGAGGATTCGCTTGTAGCTGCTTCCATTCCCTGCGAGCCTTGCAGAATGAAAAGAGCGCCTAAGAAAAATACACGCACCCACATCCTGACCTCCTTTCAGTCCCACCGGCATTGATTAGCTTCGCTAATCAGGTGGGACTCTTTTCAGTCCCACCGGCATTGATTTGCGAAGCAAATCAGGTGGGACTCCTTCTTAACATTCTAGGTGGCATCTTAACATAACTGACAACCTCTTTTCATCGATTCCGCGCAACGGAGCGTTTTGCGCAAAATGGGCTCAAACGACATCGGCTGCACCAAGGAGAAGTGGGATGGCACAGGTTCTGGCCAAAGGTCACCAGAAGGTCATTGAAGATTAGCCAGTAGCGGCGCGGCAGTTTCTTGCGCAGCGCCATTTCGGTTTGCTCTGGCGTTTTTGTCTTAACGTAGCCCCAGCGATTGCTAATGCGATGCACATGCGTATCGACACAGATGCCGCTTTTGCGAAAAGCAAGGGTGACCACTAGATTCGCCGTCTTCCGCCCGACCCCTTTAAGCGACAGCAGCTGCTCTAAAGAATCCGGCACACGACCGCCATGATGATCCAAAAGAGCTTGGCAAACCGATAAAATGGTTTTTGCTTTCGTCCGATAAAAACCAACCGGAAAAATCGCTTTTTCAATCGTGCCGGCAGAGAGCCGTACCATCGCCTCTGGCGTATGGGCCAAACGGAACAGCCGCTTAGAGGCTTCGTCAGTGGTCGCGTCCTTTGTTCGCAGGCTCAATAGGCAACTGATCAGCGTGGCGAACGGATCGGACTGGTAGCGGCTGACAACGGGAATCTTCCAGCGTTGAACCTCACGCCGCAGATGCCGGATGACTTCGTGGATGTTTTGATTGTTCACCATTTTCCAGCAGAACCCGCAAATGCGCTTCGACACTCAAAGAAAGCCCTTTTAAATCATAGCCGCCTTCCAACACGGAGATGATGCGCCCATTGCAATACCGATTGGCCACCTCGCAAATGAACCGGGTGGCTTGGGCGAAAGCTTCTTCCGTAAGATTCAATCCACCCAGCGGATCATTTTGGTAGGCATCGAACCCGGCGGAAATAAAGATCAACTGCGGCTCAAAAGCAATTGCCCGAGGCAGGATTACTTGTTGTATTGCCCTTAAGAATTCCGCGTCCTTACTTGCTTCTGGAAGAGGCACATTGACCGTAAAGCTCCTGCCCGGGCCAACACCCTGCTCTTCCCGGGCTCCCGTCCCGGGATAAAAAGGAAATTGGTGGGTGCTGCAATAAAGAACGGACGGGTCCTCCTCGAAAATGGCCTGGGTGCTGTTTCCATGATGGACGTCCCAGTCGACAATCCATACTCGTTCGACTGGGTAATGCTCTTGGGCGTAACGGGCTCCGATAGCCACATTGTTGAATAGGCAAAACCCCATTGCCTGGCCCGGAAGGGCGTGGTGTCCAGGCGGCCGAACGGCGCAGAAAGCAGAATCGATTTTTCCTTGAAAGATCCCATCCACCGCAGCCACAACGGCCCCCGATGCGCGGAGTGCCGCTTCCCAAGAGCCAGCGGAAACAACCGTGTCGGCATCAAGAGCCGCCGAACCTTGCAAGCAAGCACGCTCAATGGCTTCGATATAGTGGCGTGAATGCACCCGGCTGAGCACATCCAAACGGACACGCTCAGGCGCTATATGGGTTAAATTCTGCCAAAGGCCGCTCTCTTTCAAACGCTCGCAAATCATCATAAGGCGCTGGGGCCTTTCTGGATGAGCGGCACCGGTATCGTGCTTCAAAAAAGCAGGATGATACAGAAAACCAACCTTCCGAGTCATGCAGAAAGGCTCTCTTTTAGCTGGCGTAGTTTTGCCGCCGGATCCGGGGCCACCATGAGGCTCTCGCCGATAAGAAGGGCGTGGACACCCAACCGGGAAAGACCTTTTACTTCTTCAGGCGTGTGAATGCCGCTTTCCGCGACAATGGTTTTTCCCTTAGGGATCTTCCGGACAAGCTCTGCGGTTAATTGGGGCTGCAGGGTGAAGGTTTCCAGATCCCGTTGGTTGATTCCAATGACTGCGACATCGACGAGAAGAGCCTTTTTAAGGTCTTCTTCGGAATGCACCTCAACGAGTGCCTCTAAACCAATCGAGCGTGCAGCCTTCAGGCACTCGCGAAGAACTTCCTCGGAGAGAATGCGAGCAATGAGCAGCACCGCATCGGCGCCGTAACACGCGGACTCATACACTTGGTAGGGCTCAAGGATGAAATCTTTCCGCAAGATGGGTATCTCGGTAAACTGCCTGGCATCTTGCAAGAACGAAAGCTGTCCCCCGAAGAAACGCTCATCCGTCAACACCGAAAGGGCTGACGCTCCCGCTTCTTGAAGCGAAACCGACAGGCTCACCGGATCGAACCGTTCCCGTAAAATGCCTTTTGAAGGGCTGCGCCGTTTTAATTCCCCGATGAAGGAAAGTGTTCCCTCCACGTGGATGGCTTTTCGAAAATCACGCTCTGGCTGCCGCTTCAGAGCACGCGCTTTGACCGCGTCCAAAGAAAGCCTTTCTTTGGCTTCTTTAAGCTCTTGGCGTTTATGTCGGATGATTTCCGATAACATTTTCGTGAGTGATCGCTTTAACCTTATCTAATACGGACAAGGCACTCCCGCACCTTAAAGAACGGCGGGCTTGTTCCATTGCTTCCGCAATCGTCGGGCAGCGATTGGCAACATAAATCGCGCAGGCCGCGTTCAATGCAACCGCCTCGCTCAAGGGTGAGGTTTCTCCCTGAAGGATCCTGCGGGCCATTGCGGCATTGTAAGCAGCATCTTGCCCTTGCAAGTCTTTCGGCTGTGAATAACGGATTCCCAAAGACTCCGAATCGAGCACCCAAGGATGCAGCGTTGCCTTTCGCACTTCCAATACTTCCGTCTGTGTCGTCGTGGTCACTTCATCGAGACCATCGCGACCATGGACAACCATTCCATGGCGCACGCCAAGCCTCAATAAGGCCTCTGCCATAGGACGCAGCAAACGCGAATCCGAAACACCCACCAGCTGAAAAGCCAAAGGGGCTGGGTTGGCCAATGGCCCTACCAGATTAAACAGGGTGCGAATGCCCAATTCTTTTCGAATGGGAGCAACCGCTTTCATTGCAGGATGAAATCGAGGCGCAAAACAAAACCCAAAACCGACTTCTTCAATGCAACGCGCTACTTGTTCCGGAGTCGCTGCTAAGTTGATTCCTAATGCCTCAAGAATGTCAGCGCTGCCACAACGGCTTGAGGCAGCGCGATTTCCATGCTTGGATACTTTAACGCCGCAAGCAGCAGCCACCAGTGCTGCCAATGTTGAGAGATTAAACGTACCCTTGCCGTCTCCGCCTGTGCCACAGGTATCGCAAAGCTCGTAGGAACCAGACAGAGGGAGGGTGACGGCATGCGCCCGGAGCACTTCGACCGCTGCGGCGATTTCCTCAGCCGTTTCTCCCCGGCGAGCCATCGAAACCAGCAGGCTGCGGGTCGCCTCGTTACTGAGGCGCCCTTCAATCAAATCGGTGAGGACTTGCTGCAGCTCTTTGGCGCTTAAGGGCTGTTCACCGAGCATGGACAGAAAGGAAATTCTTAAGAAGGTCCTTGCCCACAGCCGTCATGATGGATTCAGGATGGAACTGAACGCCGAAAATAGGCTGATTTTTATGGCGAAGTCCCATGACCTCTTTTTCCTGAGTCCAAGCGGTCACAACCAGCGAAGAAGGCAGGCTCTCGCGCTTGACAATAAGGGAATGATACCGCGTGGCCTCGAAAGGATTCGGAAGGTTCTTAAAAAGAGGGGAGTTGTCATGGAAGATACGCGAGGTTTTTCCGTGCATCGGACGCTTCGCCCGCACCACTTGCCCTCCAAAAACCTCGCCGATGCACTGATGCCCCAGGCAAACTCCGAGAATCGGTACCTTGCCAGCGAAGTGTCGAATCAGCTCATTGGAAATTCCCGCATCGCTTGGATCTCCAGGACCGGGAGAAATGACAATGCGTGAAGGTTTAAGGCGCTGGGCTTCCTTCAGGCTGATTTGATCATTACGCTTGACCACCAATTCCTCTCCCAGCTCGCCTAAATATTGGACCAGGTTATAGGTGAATGAATCGTAATTATCGATCATCAATATCATGGAAGTAACCTCATTAAGCAAACAGCACCCAGCAAACAGCACACAGAAAGAAACGAGAACGGTCCAAGCTTCGTCACTGCGTATTCATGCCGTGTTCCGCGACTTCTAGAGCTTGCAGCATGGCTTTGGCTTTGCTGAGCGTTTCCTGATACTCCCGTGCAGGCTGCGAATCCGCAACGATGCCGGCTCCGGCTTGGATATAGGCTCGATTGTCCTGGATCAAGACCGTTCGGATCGTAATACACGTATCCAGGTTACCCGAAAAACTGATGTAGCCGACCGCTCCGGCGTAAGGCCCTCGGTCATGGGACTCCAGCTGTGCAATGATTTCCATGGCGCGTACCTTGGGAGCCCCGGTGACCGTCCCTGCAGGAAACGTGGCACGTAAAACATCGAAGGCGTTTTTGCCGTGCTGCAAACGGGCCGTCACGCTGCTGACTAAGTGCAGCACATGGGAATATTTTTCAACCACCATGAGCTCTGCGGTTTGCACGGAACCTATCTGTGCAACCCGGCCTAAGTCGTTGCGACCCAAGTCCACCAGCATCAGGTGTTCCGCCTTTTCCTTCGGACTGGTTCGAAGCTGGGTGATGAGTTTTTCTTCTTCGCGCTCATCTTTGCCACGAGGCCGAGTCCCGGCGATGGGCCGTGTTTCCAAACGTCCCTGTTCGCAGCGCACAAGCATCTCAGGAGAAGCCCCAACTAGAGAAAGGCCGTCAAAGCGCAATAAAAACATATAAGGCGACGGGTTAAGAGACCGCAGGCAGCGATAGACATCCAATGGTTGGCAAGAAATGGACCGCTCCATCCGCTGAGATAAGACCGCTTGGATGATGTCTCCGGAGCGAATGTAAGATTTGGTCTTCCTTACCATTTCGAAAAAATCTTTCTGCGCCGTGGAAAAATGGACCTTCCCCGCGCTTCTTGAAACGTGCCTTTTCTTCTCTGAAAGATTGCCTTTAAGGCGCTGGGACATTTGTTCGATTGACTGGACGGACTTGCGGTAGGCGGCAACTGGATTTTTCTTGGAGACGGATGCATTCGCTACCAGAAAAAGCGAGTGTTGCGCGTGGTCAAAAATCACCATGGTGTCCGTCAGCATGAACATCAGGTCCGGAACGCGCAAATCATCCACTGCGTGGCGGGGCAAACGCTCCAGATACTGTACGACGTTATAACCGAGGAACCCGACTAAGCCGCCGCAAAACCTCGGTAATCCTTGAACCGGAACGAATCGGAATTGGGACATGAAACGCTCGATTTCCTTGAGTGGATCCTTAAGCGTTTCCACGCGCCGAACGTGCACCGATTGCCCTTCTTTGAATTCGGTAAACTCCACATGCCTCCCAGAACCGCTGATCACCACCTGGGGCTGGCTACCCAAGAAGGAATAGCGGGCTACCTTTTCCGCCCCCTCGACTGACTCCAAAAGATAGCTGAAGCGCCCGTCATCGAGCTTCAAGAAAGCACTGACGGGCGTTTCCAAATCCGCCTGCATCTGTCCATAGACGGGTATGACGTTGCCCTTCTTGGACATCTTCAGGAATTCTTTTTCCGAGGGCACAATCTTCATCCGTTTAACTTTTGCGGTATACCTTTTCTGGATTAAAGATGCGCTTGCCCTTGGTCCTAAGCCGGCCGCTTTTATCCAGCTGCCGGAAATAGCAGGTGAAGTAACCCGCATGACAAGCGGCTATCCTCTGTTGGATTAAAAATAGCAAAGACCTGCCCTCGCAATCCGTCCGCACCTGACGGATGATTTGAATGTGGCCGGAACTTTCTCCCTTTTGCATGAGCCGGTTTTGGGAGCGGCGGAACAAGTACACCAGGCCCGTTTCCAGGCATTTCTGAAGAGCTTCCTGGTTGAGGTAACACAGCGTCAATACTTGCTTGCTTTTGACATCCTGGATGATGGCAGGAATAAGCCCTTGGTCGTTGAACTTCACAATGGATAGCAACGCCGACAGGCCTGCCATCGGTCTTGGAACGCTTTGGCTCTTCATCGTCGCACCGCAAGTCCTTTTTGGAAAAGGTATTTTTTAACCTCGCCGACTGAAAGCTCACCGAAATGGAAAAGCGAAGCTGCCAGTGCAGCATCCGCACCCCCTACGGTAAACGCCTCCAGAAAATGCTCCCTCTTTCCTGCTCCTCCCGAAGCAATCACAGGAATGGTTACGGCTTGCGAGATTGCTTTAGTCAAAGCCAAGTCATAGCCATTTTTGGTGCCATCGCAATCCATGCTGGTTAACAAGATCTCTCCAGCACCCCTTTGGGCGGCTTCCTTGGCCCACTTCAGCGCATCCAAGCCAGTCGCCGTTCTTCCGCCATGCGTATACACTTCCCATTGATCTGTGTGCTGTGTGCTGTGTGCTGTGTGCCGTTTTTTCGCATCAATTGCCACGACGATGCATTGGCTCCCGAATCGATCGGCTGCCTCGTTGATAAAAGGGGGTCTTTCAATCGCACTGGTGTTGAGCGAAACCTTATCCGCTCCCGCTTGCAGGAGTGTCCGGATATCCTCGATGGCGCGAATGCCCCCTCCTACCGTCAGTGGCAAGAATACGGCTGCGGCGGTTCGACAGACCACATCCAGCAGGATGCCCCGCTTCTCGTGGCTTGCAGTAATATCCAAAAAGACCAGCTCATCCGCTCCGGCTTTATCATACGCACCAGCCGCTTCCACAGGGTCCCCGGCATCTCTTAAGTCAACGAACCGCACTCCCTTAACCACCCGCCCTTTGTCCACATCCAGGCATGGAATAATTCGCTTTGCTAACATCAGAGTGCGAAAAATGGAAGGCGCCAGAGTAGTTCGGAATTCGGAGTGCGGAATGCGGAATGGAAGGAAAGACAAATTTGAGTTTTAATTCCACACTCCAAACTCCGAACTCCGCACTTCAAACGTCTTCTGTATCGGTTCTGCTGTCTCATGTTCCACTATTTGCGACTTGAATGGCCGCCGCTAGGTCGATGGCCCCTTCATACAAGGCTTTACCGATAATCGCCCCTTTGACTCCACGGGGCTCTAGCTGCTTGAGTCGCTTCAGATCCTCTATCGAAGAAATTCCTCCAGAAGCGATGACAGAAACCGGCGCGGATGACAGAACCTGCTCCAAAAGCGAAAGATTAGGCCCTGCCATCATTCCATCGCGGCCAACGTCCGTGCAAATCAACGTGCCAACTCCCAGATCCGCCATACGGCGCGCTAAGTCAACCGGTGTCAAAGCAGTCGATGAAACCCAGCCTCTTGAAACCACCTGGTTCGCTTTTGCATCGATGGCAACGGCGATGGCGCTACCATGCTTCGAAACCGCTAAGCGCACGAATTCCGGATCTTCGCACGCTTTCGTCCCCAGCACGACCCGGGAAGCCCCTGCAGAAATCGCCCCCGTAAGTGCCGCTTCGGTCCGGATGCCGCCGCTTAATTCCACCTGCAGCTTACAAGTCTCGATGATCTTTTTTGCAATCGGCCAATTCGAATAGACCCCATCGAAAGCACCGTTTAAATCAACCACGTGCAGCCATTGCGCCCCGGCAGCGGCAAAGCGCTGGGCAATGGCGATGGGATCCTTGGAATAAACGGTCCGCGCTTCGCGTTTTCCCTGAGCCAATCGGACCACTTGACCGTCAAGCAGATCGATCGCAGGCAAGATCACCATTAGAGAAATGGGACTTCAGACATCCGACATCAGACTTCAGAAAAAACATAAAATTGAATCTGTCTTGGATCCTTACTGAAGTCTGGAGTCTGATGTCTGATGTCTGTCCTCATTTGACCAGTGTTTATAACTTGACGAAGTTCTCAAGGAGTTTGAGGCCGATGGCTTGGCTTTTTTCCGGGTGGAACTGAGTCGCGAAGAGGTTATCGCGCCAGACCATCGCGGCAAATGGAACGCCGTAGCCCGTCTCCAAAGCAATCACGGAACGATCTTGGGGATCCGCGTAAAAAGAATGCACGAAATAGAAAAAGCTCCCCTCCGCAATGCCCGAAAGCAACGGGCATTGGGGCTGGCACAGGTGCACTTGGTTCCAGCCCATATGAGGCACTTTAAGAGCAGACCGGGGAAACTCCCTGGTCATGCCCGGCAGGATGGAAAGACCCGGTGTATTAGGATCGGAGGATTTTATTTTTCCTTCCTCGCCGCTATCGAAGAGAAGCTGAAGCCCCAGGCAAATCCCCAGATAAGGCTTTCCGGAAGCCACCGCTTGCCGGATGCATCCGATCAAGTCCCTGCTCTGGAGCTCCCGCATGGCCGCAGCAAAAGCCCCCACGCCAGGAAGGACCACCTTTGGGGATTTCTCTACGATGCGCGGATCACTCGTCACATGCACCTTAGCCCCCAGGGACTCCAAAGCCTTGGAGACACTGCGCAGATTACCCATTCCGTAGTCGTGAAGAGTGAAGAGTGAAAGAAAGTGACGAGTAAAGAAGAATATTTTTCACTCATCACTCTTCACTCATCACTCGTCAAAGTTGGCCTTTGGAAGAAGGAACGTCTTTGACGCGTGGATTTAAACGGCAAGCAGCTTCCAGCGCGCGCCCGAGAGCCTTGAAGATCGCCTCGCAGATGTGATGAAAATCTACCCCAGAAAGGATGTCAATGTGGAGGGTCAGCTTAGCCATCCTGGCGAAAGATTCCAGAAAGTGCTCCGCATCGCTTAACTGGTAAGTACTGCCTGAGGAACGCAGGCGGCCTGTTTTTTCAACACGACGAGCGTCTCGCAAAACAAGCTTAGGCCTTCCTGAAATGTCCACCACGACACGGGCAAGCGCTTCATCCATGGGGACATATGCAAACCCAAACCGTGTAATGCCTCGGCGGTCCTTGAGTGCTTCATCGAAGGCCTTACCCAGGGTAAGCCCTAAGTCCTCATTGGTGTGGTGGATATCAATCTCCAAATCCCCTTTAGCGCGGATCGTTAAGTCGAAAAGGCCATGTGTGGCCAGCAGGGTGAGCATGTGATCGACAAAGGCAATACCGCTGTGCACAGCAGCTTTGCCGGAGCCATCCAGATCCAATACCACCGTGATATCGGTTTCTTTGCTCTTTCTGGTCACCTTCGCTCGTCTCATCATTTCGCCTCTCATTGATCCTGCCAACGCATCACTGCAGCCGGACCTTGACCGCGTCGAAATGGCGCGGCAGCCCTTCGATTGCCGTCAATCGTTCCAGGGGTTCGCGTACGCGCTCCAGCGCTTTTTTCGTGTAACTGATAACGTGGGTCCTGCGGACAAAGTCATCGATCCCAAGCCCTGAAAACACCCGTGCTGAGCCACCGGTGGGTAGGACATGGCTGGGGCCGGCCACATAATCTCCCACCGTCACCGGAGAGTATGGACCTAGAAAAATCGCACCAGCGTGGGTAATGTGCTTCAAAAGCTTCTGCGGAGAGCGTACCATGATTTCCAGGTGCTCTGGAGCGAGCCGATTGGCGACGGAAACCGCTTCTTCAAGATTCTTAACCAAGATGCAAAAACCTCCAGGAACATGCTGCCGGGCCTGCTTGGCCAAAGCCTTGGAAGTGGTGATCAAGAAACCCAATCCTCCTGCATGCTCCGTTTCGCCTAGAAGATCTGCCAACACATATTGAGGATTGGAATAGCGATTGGCGATCACCGCGATTTCCGATGGACCTGCGATGGTATCCACATCCACAAATCCAAACACCTGCCTTTTCGCCTCGGCCACATAGGCGTTTCCAGGACCTACGATCTTATCCACTTTTGGAATCGTCTTGGTCCCAAAGGCCATGGCCGCAATCGCTTGAGCACCCCCCATGCGGTAGACTTCATCGACATCCAGCAGGCTTGCGACCGCGAGGATATGCGGGTCCACCGTTCCGTCCTTGCGAGGCGGTGTGGCCAGGACAACCCGCTGGACACCGGCTTTCTTAGCGGGAATCACCGTCATGTAAACGGTCGAAACCAGGCTTGCTGTCCCTCCGGGGATATAGACGCCGACTCGCTCCAGAGGATCGAATTTCTCTCCAAGAACGACCCCATCTCCATCCATGATCCGTACCGGCTTCAGACGGGGCCGGCTGTAGAAACCCTGGACATTTTGGATAGCGGTTTTCAATTGAAGAGCAAATTTAGGATCCAAATGCTGAAACGCTCCGGAAATTTCCGCTTCCGTCACCCGTAACTGTTTAACGGTCAAACGAACGCCGTCAAACCGCCGGGTAAAACGCAGCAGCGCCTCATCGCCTTCCTGTGCCACGCTGTCTACAATGCTGCGGACTCTCTCCTCGATGCGTCGCCTGCGCAAAAGCTGGCGGGTACACAAACGTTGCCATTCCTGACTTGTCGTGGAAAGCATTTTCATGGGGACAAAAGCGCCTCCCGCACTAATTGTTCGGCCCGACTCAAAACGGCTGGAATCGCCGAAGGATCCTTTCCTCCAGCCTGCGCAAACTCCGCTCGTCCACCGCCGCTGCCGCAGGCTATGGGTGCAACCGCCTTGAGAATCTCTCCAGAGTGGAGCTTAGAGACCAAATCCGCCGTCAAGCTCATCACAAAGGCCGCCTGATTGGACCCTAACGCGGATGCCAAAAAGATGACTCCGTTTTCTTTAAGGGCCAAACGCAGCGCATCGGCCATCGTCACGAGAAGCTCGCGGTCTGCTTGTTGGATCGTGGAAATGACCAGCGTGACACCGTTGATTTTCTTTCCTTCGGCAACGAGCCGCTCGGCGCGGACTCTGGCTAACTGCTGCTGCAGATTCTGCCGTTGCCGCTGGCCCTGCTTGAGCTGATCCAAGAGCTCCTCCAGACCAGAGATCACTTCGTGAGCGGGACGACCCAGTCTTCTCGCCGCTTCCTGAAGCCAGCGTTGATTCTGCTGTTGCCAGGTGATAGCCGCCTCGCCTACTAGGACTTCCAAGCGCCGGGTCCCTGCCGCAATCGAGCTTTCTTGCACGATGGCAAAATTGCCGACAAAGCCAGTATGGGGCACATGCGTTCCGCCGCAAAGCTCCTTCGAATAATCTCCGATTGTGACAACCCGAACGCGGCTTTCGTACTTTTCCCCAAAAAGTGCCAGGGCTCCTGCCTTCTTTGCCTGCTCCAAGGGCATCTGAGCGATGGAAACAGGGTCGACCAAGCGCACGCGGCTATTCACCAAGGATTCCACTTGATAGCGCTGCTCCTCATGAAGCGCCTTAAGTGAGGAGAAATCAAAACGCACGCGCTCGACATCCACAAAAGACCCGGCCTGCACGGCTTCAGGACCCAAGACGCTTCTCAATGCCCAGTGCAAAAGATGAGTCGCCGTATGCGTTCTGGCAACCTTCATGCGCCTTTGCTGGTCCACGGAAGCTTTTGCGGAGTCGTTAACCCGAAGGGTTCCTTGCTGCACCGTAGCCTGGTGGACCAAAACCCCATCCACCCAGTTTGTCTTTTCCACTTCCGCCTTTCCTCGAGATGCCTCGATGATACCGGTATCCCCGATTTGGCCCCCAGCTTCTCCATAAAAAGGAGAATACTCCAAAACAATGCCCACGGATTGACCCGCACCCATGGCATCCACCCACCGCTTGCCATCCCATAGCCCTTTAATGACCGACTCTTCCGTCAAGCGGTCATAGCCGACAAATAGAGCTTCTTTTTGCGGCAAACCCGGAATATGGCATCGAATCTCCAAGGCATCGTTAACGAAAACTCCGCCGCTGAATTGGCTGCCTGCCCGGGAACGTTCCTGCTGCGCCTTCAAGGCAGATTCAAAACCCTGTCGGTCGATGGAAAATGCATTTTCTTCTGCGATATCCTCCGTCAATTCAAGGGGAAAACCATAGGTATCATAGAGCTTAAAAGCTTCCTCGCCGCTGATGATGCGCCGGTCGGAAGCTC
Organism: Candidatus Omnitrophota bacterium; assembly: GCA_016180605.1. Classification (GTDB taxonomy): domain Bacteria; phylum Omnitrophota; class Gorgyraeia; order Aquiviventales; family Aquiviventaceae; genus JACPAW01. The sequence continues at coordinate 13,314 of JACPAW010000003.1, forward strand.
TTTTCATCAGCTCTTCAAGCCGGCTGATCCCTAGTTCCAGCGTTTCCATGAATTGCCGCTCTTCCTGCTGAATGACCCGCTCGATGATCGAACGCTTGCTCAAGAGAAGCTCGGAATAGCTAGAACCTTGCATGGCTTGTTCCACTGCTGGAACCAAAGATGCCAAAGATAAACCCCCGGCAGATTCGTCACCGAAGAGGCTGCGCATAAGCCGGTACGTCCTGCGGATGAGCATCCGCAACACATAACCCCGGGACTCGTTAGAAGGCAACAAGCCCTCTGCGATCAAGAACACAATCGCGCGGATATGGTCTGCAATGGCAAAAAGGGTGGCGGTTTTTCCGCTTTTTGCCGCCTTTCTCGAAAGTCCTTCTATGGCTTTGATGATGGGGAGAAATAGATCCGTCTCATAATCGGTTTCCACTCCTTGCAGCACACGGGTAAGCCGCTCCAAACCCATGCCGGTATCGATGTTTCTGCGCGGAAGAGCCAGCAGTTTTCCATCCGATTGCCGGTCAAACTGTGTAAAAACCAGGTTCCAGAGTTCCACCGAACACGGACCTTGGACTTTTCCTTCCGAATCGAAATAGATTTCAGAACAAGGACCACAAGGGCCATTCGGACCTTCCTTGGGGGCATTGGAGGGCCAAAAGTTATCTTTCTGTCCGAATTTTCGAAT
>JACPAW010000190.1 GCA_016180605.1 Candidatus Omnitrophota bacterium
CCTCCGTTCTTCTTCGCCCTCGATGGATCAACAATGGTAGGGCTTCGAAGAAACTGTGGAGAGGTGCGAGAGTCTGGTTGATCCGGCCGCTCTCGAAAAGCGGTAGGGCCGTAAGGCCCTCGTGGGTTCGAATCCCACCCTCTCCGCCATTTTGCCTGTGTTTAACGCCGGCAAAATGGCAGAACATTTGAGATTGGAGCATTGGAAATTAGGCAACGCCAATCTCAAATGTGGTCTAATGCTCCAATTTCTAATCTCTACAATGGCGATATCTGATGCAAATAATTTCTGAATCTTTAGTCATGGATGATCTTAAACGTATGGCTACGGCTTCATTTGGGAATTTAGTGAAGGCTGTCGTCGATGTGGATCGAGGCCTTCTTGCAGTGGATGCCGAGCTTCATTCCGATTTAGAAGCGTTGCTCCTTAACGATGGATCAAAGCAAAAAAATCTTTGGGGGATAAACATTTATCCGGAAATGCAGGCTGAAGAATTCATCGAATTTGATTCCATGATCAATATGCGCCCCTCTCAGGGGAATAGAAGTCGTGGCATTGATGATGGCGCAATCCGCAAGAAAATCATTGAGATCATTGCAAAGAAAATTAAGCGATGAGTCAGCAACATAAGCAACTTGCAGCAGGACGGTGGAATCAATTCTCATTTTCTGAGCAAATGGCGCATATCGGAGGCGAGGTAGAACGGGCTTTGAATTGGAGGGCGAAGCAAAATCCCGATTATAGCCAGAGAGCGCTGGAACGCGCTCTAGAACTGATTGATTTAAGCTTAGACAGTGTGACCGGAACTCGTATTAAAGAGCTTGCCCGCATGCGTGAGGCGATTGTCGACTTTTTTATTGGCTCCAATGAGTTTCAGTCTACCGAAATATCCTGGAGGCGGTATTTTTTGCCTTTTTCCTATGCTGCACGGCGTGACAAATGAACACGACGGTAGATGGATCAACGATGATAGGGCTTCGAAGCAACGAGACGATAGAGAGCGAAGCAAAAGTGTTATTTTCAATTTGCGCCCATAGCTCAATTGGATAGAGCGTCGGCCTGCGGAGCCGAAGGTTGGTGGTTCGACCCCACCTGGGCGCAGCTTGCTTTCGGCAAAGCCGAAAGCAAGCAGAGCATTAGAAATTGGAGATTGGAAATTAGGAAAAGCAACAATTTCTAATGCGGTCCAATGCTCTAATGCTCAAATCTCTGAAGTGAGGAAAATGAGGCGATGACGACGAATCCTGACGAACACTACATGCACGAGGCACTCAAGGAAGCCGAGCAAGCTTTAACTTCCAACGATCGGCCCGTGGGGGCGGTGATGGTGAATCAAGGAAGGATCATTGGCCGAGCGCACCACCAGGTTAGGCTATTGCGGGATCCTACCGCGCACGCAACCCTCATTGCCGTGACACAAGCAGCGAACACCCTTCAGTCCGACCAGTTGTTGGAAGCGCATATCTACGTGACCCAAGAACCTTGTGCGATGTGTGTCGGGGCTCTTCTGTTAAGTGGTGTCGCGCGCCTTGTGTATGGCGCGCCAGATCCCAAGCAAGGGGCTTGCGGTTCGGCCATCGATTTGACGAACAACGAGCGGATCAACCGGCGGCTTGTGGTCGTCAAAGACGTCTTAGCGGGCGATTGTTACCTGCTGCTGCGCAAGGCAGGCCTTGGATTGCATTCGAGTCCGTGAAGTATCAGAACGGTAGTCGCCAAAGTATTAACATGCGGGTAAAATTTCCATTAGGACAACAACAAACCTTCCTAGAGAACATCCAGCGGCTCACAGGTGCTAGCACTACTGATCTTGCAAGTCGTATCGGGGTTTGCGCACGAACCATGCGTGACTGGCGTCGAGAACGTTGGCAGATGGATGAGCAGTCATTGGACCGCCTTTGTCAACTGGCGAATCTACCAAAGCCCACGCAGATTATAGTATTGCCGGAGCACTGGAGCACTGAAAAAGCCTCGCGACTTGGCGGATTGCGGCGCGTGACCTTGTATGGCTCCCCTGGCACCGCTGAGGGCCGGCGACGAGGCGGCTTAGCAGCTCAAGCGACTTTGAACGCTCAGGCAAGGTTGGTTCCTAGGGGCGGGTGGAAAGTCAGAAAAACGATTCTTATTCCAGCTCGCAGTGGAGAATTGGCTGAGTTCTTCGGTATCATGCTAGGGGACGGTTGCATTCGAAATGGCTGGCAAGTCGGTATCTCATTTAATCAGCATGGGGACCAGCCTTACGCGCTGTTTATTCAACAATTGATCAAGCAGCTCTTTGGTCTTAAGGCAAGCTGTGTCATCCGTCCCTCATCCGCTGATCTCGTAATTTCCAGCGTAGCCCTAGTAGACTTTTTACGGGAGCATGGTTTTCCTGCTGGCTCAAAATGTGAGACGCTGACAGAGGTGCCAGGGTGGATCAGGGATTTCCCGGAGTTTCGAGTCGCGTGCTTACGAGGACTTATGGATACCGATGGATGTGTGTTTCGGCATCGCTATCGAGTGAATGGAAAGGAATACTCGTATCCAAAATTGGGTTTTGCTGCGGCAATCTCATGCTTAACGCAGTTTGTCGCCGAAACGTTTCAGCAGCTGGCTCTTCGAGCCCACATTCATCAGCAGGGTCAACGCGTCTTTGTCTATTCGTGGAAGGATGTTATTCGATATTTCGAAGTTGTCGGTACCCATAATCCTAGATACCGGCGACGATTTGAATCGTATGCGAAGCAGTTTCTGGAGAGGTAGCCAAGTCCGGTCGTACGGCGGCGGTTTGCTAAACCGCTGTACGGGCGAAATCCCGTACCGAGGGTTCGAATCCCTCCCTCTCCG
>JACPAW010000004.1 GCA_016180605.1 Candidatus Omnitrophota bacterium
TGGTTTCCGACAGGTCTGGCACTCGCTTGTTTGCTGCTTGATGGACCGCGCCTGTGGCCTGGCATCGCCATAGGTGCTTTCTTGGTCAATTGGTCTATTGGGGCTTCTCTGTTGACGGCATGCGGAATCGCAGTCGGCAATACCCTTGAAGCGCTCGTGGGCGCTTTCCTTCTGCGTCGGGTGGTCCGTTTCGATAATCGACTAGAGCGCCTACGTGACGTGCTGGGATTAGTCGGATTTGCTTCGCCACTGAGTACGGCACTCAGTGCCACGATCGGAGTCTTTAGCCTCTGGTGTGGTGGAAAGGTCATCCTTGCTGCCGTGGGTAGCACATGGAGTGCTTGGTGGGTTGGAGATATGTTGGGAGCCCTTTTGTTCGCTCCACTGATACTGGTTTGGGCCACCACCCCAAGGGTGCGCAAGCCTGCGGGGTTCATCGAGCTTTGCTTCTTGTTCTTCACACTCACCCTCGCCGGAGAATTATCCTTTGGGGCATTGCTACGGAGCAGCCAGGTGGCAAACGCCTCGTTGGTGTACCTTCTTTTTCCACCGTTAATTTGGGCAGCTCTTCGCACTGGCCAACGGGGTGCGGTGACGGCAATGTGTTCCATAGCGATGCTGGCAATCTGGCACACCGTTCAGAATGAAGGTCCTTTTGTGAGAGAAACGCTCAGTGAAAGTCTGTTGGGGTTGCAAACATTCATGGCGATTGCGGGAGTGACGGTCCTGGTAATGGCAGCGATGGTAAGCGAGCGGGCTGTTGCGGAGCGTATGGCGCGCGAAAGTCAGGAACAGCTTAAACATGCCTATGAAGTACTGGAGGTTATGATTCAGCAGCGGACGGCAGCATTGGCTTCTGCCAACGAAGCGCTTCGCAAAGAGATTGAGGATCATCGACGGACCGAGGAAGCGTTGAAACAAACGGCTGCAGAGATTGGTTTTCTCAGTGACCTCGTGGAACAAACCAGGCAACCCGTTGCCGTAACAGACTTCGAAGGCCGTCTGATTCGTTTTAACCAGGCCTTCCAACGCTTAACCGGCTACACGGCAGAGGAGTTGCGCACGATGCGCTACCAAGAACTGACTCCAGCACACTGGCACGCGGTGGAACAGCAGTACATTGCTACTCTCATGACAACGGGCTCTGCCATTCGCTACGAGAAGGAATACAGGCGCAAGGACGGGGGGCTGGTGCCGTTGGAACTTGTGGTTGACCTATATCGAAACGCCCAGGGCTATCCGGAGTACCTTTATGCGTTCGTGACCGATATTACCGAACGCAAGCAAACGGAGTGGAAGCTGCTCGACGCAATGGCAAAACTGGAACTAGCCAATCAAGAACTTCAGACGACACAGTTGCAGTTGATTCAGGCTGCTAAACTTGAGTCGGTGGGGCGACTCGCCGCTGGGGTAGCACACGAGGTCAAGAACCCACTGGCAACTTTGCTCATCGGAATCGATTTGCTCTCCGACCACTTCGTGACACCGGATAAAAATGTGAGGGTGCTGCTCAAGGACATGAACCAAGCAGTCAAGCGAGCGGACTCTGTGATCCGAGGGCTGCTCGATTTCTCCTCAACGGAGACGTTGGAAATGACCGAGGAAAACCTAAATAGCCTCATTGGGCAAGCCTTAGTTCTTGTCAAACATGCCATCGACCGGAGCCACGTCAGAATCGTTCGAAATCTCGCTGGGAATTTGCCACCGCTACGGCTGGATCGTCATAAGCTAGAACAAGTCTTTGTTAACGTGTTCATGAATGCCATTCAGGCAATGCCCACAGGCGGAACCCTCACCATCACGACGTCTCTGCGACGGCTGGACACACCAGGCAACGACGTGGGCAAGCGGCGGACCGACCACTTCCGACTGGGCGAAATAGCGGTCATTTCGGATATCGAAGATACAGGTGTGGGTATTCCTGAGGATAAACTGGCAAAGGTTTTTGATCCATTTTTCACAACCAAGCCACCTGGTATTGGAACAGGGCTTGGTCTTACGGTGACGAAGAAGATTATTGAGTTGCATGGAGGTGTGATCCGCATCAAGAACCGTTCCGAAAAAGGTGTCCAGGTAACCATGATGTTCCACCAGGAAAGGAGGCCCCAAAATGGACAAGAAACGAATCCTACTCATCGATGATGAGGAAACTTTCACCCGCACGATGAAATCCTATCTCGATCGGACCGACTGCTACGAGGTACGGGTAGAAAACTCCGGCCGGCAAGGATTGGCAGCAGCAAAAGTGTTCCGTCCTGATCTGATTTTGCTCGATGTGATCATGCCGGATCAAGACGGGTCGGCTTTAGCGCAGGAACTGGCTCTGGATCCTCAAACGAAGCATATCCCGGTCATTTTCCTGACCGCCGTCTTATCCCGAGAAGAAGCCAAAGCCCACGAGGGGATGATCGCAGGGCAGCTCTTCATGGCAAAACCAGTCAGCGGTAAAGAGATATTAGAACACCTGGATCGCTATTTAGGAGGACCGGTAGCGAAAGGAGGGTAACTCAATGGAGAATGCGCATCGAAAGCAGATTCTCATTGTCGAAGACAACGAACCGTTGGCACGCTCGCTAAGAACCAAACTTGAGTCAATCGGCTACGAAGTGTATACCAAAACGGCTGGCAAGGACGCGGTTTCTTTTGCCGCGGCTCATCCGGTCGAACTGGCCATTCTGGACGTGAATCTCCCAGATATTAGCGGCTACGAGGTATCTCGGCAACTTAGGAAAATCTACCATCCCTGGGTTCTTCCCGTTCTCATGCTGACGGTTAATGACAAGCCTGTGGATCAGCTACGTGGCTTTGCACACGGGGCGGACGCCTATATCGTTAAGCCGTTTGATATTAATGAGCTACTCCAAACCATTTCTTTGTTGATCGGTGCCAACCCGGTGGATTCAAGACAAGGCTCTTAGGACCCTACAATCTCTCTTTTGGTAAGCTTGGATTAGCCCAGAGAGCAGCGTACAATGCCATTGTGGAATCGAAGGAGCCGTGCTTTGGCCGAATTAAAGTGCGCCTATTGTTACTCGACCAAGGTGAAGATCGTTGCTTCCTATGAGAACCGGGAAGTCATCGTTGTTCAATGTCTTAACTGCGGCAAGCAATCAGAACTCGATGCGGAGAATGAGAATACGGACCCCCCATGAAAGTCTCTGATCTGTTTGTAAAATGCCTCGAGAATGAAGAGGTGCGCTACATCTTTGGAGTTCCAGGCGAAGAAAACGAAGACCTCTTATTCTCTCTCGAACGGTCCTCCATCCAGTTTATTCCCACGCGGCATGAACAGGGTGCTGCCTTCATGGCTGACGTGTGGGGTCGGCTAACCGGCCGGGCAGGGATCTGCTTGTCCACCTTAGGTCCTGGAGCCACCAACTTGGTCACCGGTGTAGCAGACGCCAATCTCGACAAAAGCCCTCTTGTGGCGATCACCGGGCAGGTGGGTTTAAATCAGATTCACCGGGAGAGCCACCAGTACCTGGATATCGTCAGTATGTTTCGCCCGATTACAAAATGGAATGCGAGAATCTCAAGCCCTGAGGCAGTAGCTGAGGTTATCCGAAAGGCTTTCAAGGTGGCAGAGAGTGAGAAACCAGGAGCCACGCACATGGAGCTGCCGGAAGATATCGCCAAAATGGAATCTAGCGGGCAGCCCCTGCCGGCTCATCGCGTTCGCCGTCCGGATCCGGATCAGCAGGCACTCCAGCAAGCCGTGTCTTTGATGAGGCGGGCAAAGAAACCGCTGGTCTTAGCCGGAAACGGCGCTGTCCGCAAGCCTGCCTCAGACCAATTGCGCGAGTTTGTCGGACGATGCCACATGCCTATCGCCCATACCTTCATGGGACAAGGCGCGGTATCGGATGAGAGTCCGGAGTCGCTTCATACAATTGGATTAGGATTCAGGGATTTCGTGATGGATGCCGTGGATCAGGCGGATCTTATCGTCACCGTCGGCTATGACTTAGCAGAATACGCGCCTGATGCCTGGAACCCGAAGGCGGATAAAACCATCATCCATATCGATTTCACGCCAGCAGAGGTCTATGCGCACTATCAGCCGGCGGTTGAGATCGTAGCGGATATTCCAGCAACCCTGCGGGAACTTAATGAGCAACTTGCGGCAACGGCCTGCACGGTGGACGGCTCCTGGTACGTCCCCATCCGCAATCGCATCCGCACCGATATTAAAAGCTATGACCTTAAAACCAACCAGCCATTTACCATTCCCGGAGTGCTAAACCTGCTTCGAGAGATCATGCAGGATGATGATTTGCTCATCAGCGACGTGGGCAGCCACAAGATGTGGATTGCGCGCAATTTTCCAACACGCTGCCCCAACGGCTGCCTGATCTCCAATGGCTTAGCGAGCATGGGCTTCGCACTCCCCGGGGCCGTTGCCGCGGCTCTCTACGAGCCCAAGCGACGAATCGTTGCGGCCATGGGGGATGGAGGATTCATGATGAATTCACAGGAGTTAGAAACAGCCAAGCGGCTTGGGGTGGCGTTTACGGTGGTTATCTTCAATGATAACGATTATGGCCTGATCAGTTGGAAGCAGCAGCTCTCGCGCGGTCGTTCAACCGGGACCCGCCTGACTAATCCTGACTTTAAAGCGTACGCGGAAAGTTTTGGCATCACCGGGTATCGCCCGCAAACACTCATTGAGCTTAAGCAACAGCTGCGAGAAGCGGTCACTTCTGGCAAGCTCTGTGTCGTGGAGATTCCAGTCGACCAGGGTGTTAATGTGGAACTGGTCAAGAAACTGCAGGCCACTAATCGGTAAGAAAGCTTCTCCATGCCGCTGATTTCGGTCAACCCCGCAACAGGGGAAACGATCCAGTCCTACCCCGAGACGCCACTGAGCGAAGTCAGTGGTATTCTGCAACAGGCTAACTCCGTCTTTGCCGTGTGGCGGCGGACTTCATTTGCCATCCGCGCGTCCCTCATGAAGCAAGTCGGACAGATGCTGCGCAAGCAGGCCGAAGCATTCGCACGCCTCATGGCCCAAGAAATGGGCAAGCCCGTCACACAAGGTCGTTCCGAAATCGAGAAGTGCGCCTGGGTGTGCGACTATTATGCAGAACACGCTCAGCGGTTCCTCGCCCAAGAAATTATTTCCACCGATGCTGCCAAGAGTTTCGTAGCATTTGAACCGCTGGGGATCGTGCTAGCGGTCATGCCATGGAATTTTCCATTTTGGCAGGTCTTCCGAGCCGTTGTGCCCGCTCTGATGGCGGGCAATGCCGTTGTTCTCAAGCATGCTTCCAATGTCCCAGGCTGTGCACTGGCCATTGAGGCGGTTTTTCAAGACGCCAGGTTGCCGGAAGGGCTTTTCCGGTCGCTGCTTGTAAGCTCGAATCGTGTGGCAGATTTGATCGAGCACCCCCTTGTAAAGGCTGTGACCTTAACCGGCAGCACCTTAGCGGGCCAGGCGGTGGCGGCCAAGGCAGCAGTGATGCTCAAGAAAACGGTGCTTGAGCTTGGAGGCAGCGACCCGTACATCGTTTTAGAGGATGCAGAGCTTAAGTTGACCGTTGAAGCTTGTGTCGCCTCGCGGTTGATCAACAGCGGCCAGAGTTGTATCGCAGCCAAGCGTTTTATCGTTGTGAAGTCGATCCAAAAGCCCTTTGAAGAGTTGATGGTGGAACGGATGCGAGCGAGCAAGATGGGCGATCCGTTCGATGAAACCGTCGCCATTGGGCCTTTGGCTCGGCACGATCTGCGCGATGCGCTTCATCAACAGGTGCAAACGAGCGTGCAGCGAGGGGCCCGTGCGCTGCTAGGAGGAATAATTCCTGATTCCAAGGGCGCGTACTATCCGCCGACGATCCTGACAAACGTCAAGAAAGGCATGCCGGCCTATGACGAAGAAATCTTCGGCCCGGTAGCCTCGATCATCGGTGTCGAGGATACAGCTGGGGCGATCCGAGCAGCGAATGATTCCCCTTTCGGGTTAGGTGCTGCGATCTTCACTAGGGATTGGCAGCACGGTGAGCAGATTGCGACCGAGCAATTAGATGCCGGCTGCTGCTTTGTGAATACGTTTGTGCGTTCCGATCCGCGCTTGCCTTTTGGAGGCGTTAAACAGTCTGGCTACGGCCGAGAGCTATCGGTATTCGGTATCCGCGAGTTCGTCAACGTCAAGACCATCTATGTGAAATAAAGGTGGGGATTAAGCTTCTGGTGGATTTTTAAGGCATTCTATGGGATCATATTAGGGCAGGGTCCTGACGCATAGGACGCGTCAGGGATTTTTTATCGGGGACGTAGATTGAAAGGGGAAATCCATGGGGTTCCAGGGTGGTCAGGGTGGGTTTGGTGGAGGAAGTGGCTTTGGTGGACGTCCACGGGAAATGCACAAGGCGATGTGCGCTGACTGTAAGCAGGAATGCGAGGTCCCATTCAAGCCCAGCGGAGACCGTCCGGTGTACTGCAAAGCCTGCTTCGGAAAACGGAAAGACAGCGGCAAATAAAGCGAGGCTCCTATGGGAAAAACGTTGGCATGCAAAGATGTGGGAGTGAATTGCGACTTCGTCATTACAGGCAAAGATGAAGCGGATGTGCTGCGCCAGGCGGCGGCACACGCCAAGGATTGCCACCATGATATCCAGATAACGCCTGCAGTACAAGCAAAGATCCGAGCCGCAATTAAAGAGGAAGGCGGTGGCTGTTGCGGGGGTAGCTGCCATTAAAAAACTTGAACGGGCGGGGTAATTCCTAAGCGCTACACCCGCCCGCTCAAGACAAGACGTGCACCATCCGATCCTCACTTCAGTAGGAGTGTTAAGCGTACATCCCCTACCAATGAAAGTATACCTGATTTGGAAAGAGAAGCGATGCGATTTGGAACACGGACGCCGAGAGCTGCCTGGGTCGAAGGGATAGTGGATCGCGGAAAGGACCACGTTAGCTTATCCTACGGCGAAAGGCAGCGTGCCATGGCCCTGGTGGCCCCGCACCGCCGACATGGCTTTACGGTGCAATTTCTCTTTAAAGCGCAGGGGACCCAGGTGCGAGGAAATAGGATCTTAGAGGAAGTGCGCCGAGAACTCACCTTTTACCTGCTTGATGTCGTTGGACCCGATTCCTGGGCGTTTGTACGGTACCATTGCGAGACCCCGGCGAATCGACTCTCCTCCGTGCATTGGACCTGGCATCCCAAGTCTCAGCCGCTTGGTACAGCTAGCTGAACAACTGCAGTAACCCGCGCGGCTGGCATTTCTTACCTGCCGATTAGTACGTCGATATGACCTCACCTATCTTTGTAATCTAAGCCAAGTACATCCAGCCTGCCTTATATCCCAAAATATCCCAAAAGGTAACGAATTATTAATGGAAAAATCATCATTGTGTTAAGTGTCCTATGCCATATTGGCCTCAATAGGGCAGGACAAGCAATCTCTAGGAGGCCCCGATGGTTAAATGGCTTCTTGCTCTGCTGATAGTGATGATGGGTTCAGCGATGGCAGGTGCAGAACGACACGACTCCTCCTCTTCAACTATCGAGCATGCCGTTGAGGATCAACGTGTGGGTTTTGCGAGTTGGTATGGCGGAGGAGAACCCTTGAATACCCACGTAGCAATGGGCCACCCGTTTAATCCTGAAGCGGCTGAAGCGGCCATGTGGAATATCCCTTTTGGGTCCTTAGTTAAAGTGACCAATCTGCAAAACAACCGCTCTATTCTGGTTCGTATCACCGATCGCGGTCCCGCAAGGCGATTTGGAAATCGGGTCATTGATTTGACGCGCCGGTCGTTCAGCCGGCTAGCACCCTTATCGCAAGGGTTGATTCCTGTCGTGGTCCAACGGGTCCCGTGATCCCCGGGGGTTTAATCTTGCCCGAGGTGCCCAAGGCGTCCGGTTGCACGGGCACGGTGGAACATAAAGACAAAGAAACCCGCACCCAAGGCCAAGTAGAATCCATTAAGCCCGATCAAGACAGCCCAGAGAGAGGCAGGAATTGCCTTGCCTTGTAAAGTTTGGCGCAAGCCCTCGAAAGCATACGTGCTAGGAAGTATCCGGGCAATTCCTTGTGCCCAGACAGGCAAGACCTCAAGCGGGTAGAAGACGCAGCTAAAAGGCTGCAAGAGGAAGGGGATTCCCCAGATAAGAGCCTCTGCGGCATATCCGTATCGAAGCAGCAACCCCGATGTGCCAAGCCCAATCGCCCATCCGAAGAAAAGAAGGCTTGCTGCCAGCGGAAGAAAAACCCAGCCGATCTGGATGAGATTAAAGGCATAAAGCAGATGAGCTAGGATTCCCAGGATCAGGGTAACGGTGGCGACCTTGAGCGTTCCATACAAGAAACTAGCCGCTACCCACTCCCATAGACGCAGCGGTGCAATGAGGATGTTGACGATGTTTCGCGTCCAGATTTCTTCCATGAGAGAGATCGTGACGGCCTGTTGGCCGCGATAATGGATGTCCCAGGCAATCATGGCTCCGATGAGGAAAATAATCGTTTCCGCAAGGGGGGTGTTTGCGGTTTGCTGGATATAAAGCATCATGAAGCCCCATATGAGAAGATCCATGACCGGCCAGAAACCAATATCGAAAACGCGGATGATGCTGCGGCGATGGAGAAAGACATAGCGCTGCAACAGCGTCCCGATTCGTCTTAAGCTGCCCGTTTTATCCTGCATCGAAGATATCTCCGCTTACGGCGACTCGAATGAAAAGCTCATCGAGGTTGCGGCTCTTGGAACGCGCGAGCACTTCGCTGGGTGGACCTTCTGCGATCTTGCGGCCATGGTGGAGAAAGAGGATGCGGTCGCAGAAACTTTCCACCTCGCGCATATTGTGGGAAGTGTGCAAAATGCTTATTTGGCGCTCGCTCTGGATTTCCTTAAGCAGGCTGCGCACCCGATGGGCCATGTACGGGTCGAGGCTTAAGGTCGGCTCATCGAGAATGAGCAATTCCGGCGAGTTCAAAAGCGCCTTGCAGATTTTAAGGCGCATATGTTCTCCGGATGAGAGGCTCCCTACTCGCTGACGCCGCAGCGCTTTAAGGTCAAAGCGCTCCACTAGATTCCGAATCCGTTCGGATCGGTAGGATACTCCGTAGAGGTTGGAGAAAATGTAAAGACACTCTTCAACGAGTAAGTTCGAAGGAAGATGGACATCCACCGAAGCAAAGTTGATTCGGCCCAGTACCTGCATCCGCTCAAGAAGCGGGGAGCGTCCAAAAACGCGCACGACTCCCGCCGTAGGCGCCAGCAGCCCTAAAACGGTATGTAAAGTAGTGGTCTTTCCTGCTCCATTGGGTCCAAGCAGGCCTACGATTTCTCCGCGCCTGACTTCAAAATCGAGCGCTTCAACTGCAAAACCAGCGCTGCGCTCGTAACGGTGTGTCAGGCCGCGTACCTCTATGGCCAATTCATTCGCATTCATGATGGGTGCTTTCTGCTGGTATACTAACTGTCCACGCCGCTATTATTGAAGGTCGTGTCCATGGGTGACCTTGCAGACTTAAAACTTGCCATTATCGATGTGGAAACTACCGGACCCAGTGCAACCGGAGATCGAATTATAGAGATTGCCATCCAGCGCATCGAGGAAGGAAAAATCGTCCGCACCTTCTCAAGCCTGGTGGATCCGCAACAGCGGATTCCCTCCTATATCGAAAGTCTTACCGGTATTACCAACGAGGATGTCGCGGGTGCTCCGACCTTCCGGTCCATTCATGAGCAGATGGATTCTCTCTTAAACGGTTGCATTTTTGTGGCTCACAATGTGCGCTTTGA
>JACPAW010000005.1 GCA_016180605.1 Candidatus Omnitrophota bacterium
AGCCATCCTAGCAGGCGAATCGTCGCGTAGGAAATGTCGAATTCCCACCAGCGTAAGCCGTGCGCTGCGGAGTGCAAGTAGGCGTGGTGGTTGTTGTGCCAGCCTTCCCCGTAAGACAATAAAGCAACCCACCAGTTATTCCGAGAGCCTTCATTGGTGTCAAAAGCTTGGTAGCCCCACAAGTGTGCGGCGGAATTAACCAGCCATGTGCCATGATAGACGAAGGCGGTCCTGAAGAATAACCCCCAAACCAGCCACGGCAGCCCGCCCAGGGCTAACAGAACCAATCCAAACACCACCGTCTGCACTACGTGCGTCCGGCTGATCCAGAAGTGGATTCGGTCGCGTGCTAGCTCTGGAGCGAACCGCCAGTATTTCGTGGAGCTGTCCAGGAGCTCATCGTAGGCAAAGAGCCAGAGCATGTGCGCCCACCAGAAACCCCGTGTGGGGCTGTGCGGGTCTTGGGGCCGATCGGAGAAGGCATGGTGGATGCGATGCGTGGCCACCCATTTTCCCGGGCCTCCTTGCAAGGCCAAAGAGCCGCAAAAGGCGATGACGTACTCGAACCACTTAGGGACTTGAAAGCTGCGGTGCGTGAGGAGCCGGTGATAGCCAACGGTAACACCCAGCCCGGTGACTAATTGCAGCCAGAAAAAGACCCAGAAAGCGCTCCACGAAAACGTAAACGGAGCAAAAAGGGCGCCGACGTGGATAATGGTAATGCCCGCGACGATATCCCACTTGATCTTTGTTTTCGTTTTCGGCGCGGCAGCCACGTCTGTGAAGCTAGGTTCTGCCGCCGTATCAGCCGTTAAGGTCTCCGTTGTCATGCATGTTCCTCCTCGGCTATGGTGCACTTGCCCTTATCAGCGTATGATAAGGAGCGTCAATAGCGTTCAATCTGCCGCAGTAAACAGTAGGCTAGGCGGTTGGTGATGAGTAATTTTAACAGACCCTGGCGCAAAGCGGTTGTTAACTCTTCGGTGGAGCAGCCCAGCAGTTGGGTGCAGGTTTCTTCGGTATAAAAATGCAGGAAATAAGTCTCGATCGCCTGTGCTTCAGCCAGGGGAAGCTGCCGGATAGCCCCGTAGACCAGATCCTGATGAAATTGGTTTAAGAATTGATAAGGAATGCAACGCAGGTAGCTATAAGGCGTCAACAGTCGCTGGCGAGAATCCCTTGGGATGGACAACTGCTGATAGGCTTCAGAGATGCGCAGCCAAAAGCGACCCCGCAACCACTCTGAAAAAGAACTTTCAAGGGGTCGTTGCGCGAATTCCAGAACACAGCTGCGGAACATGGCATGAACCATGCGCGAGTAATCTTTATCCGTGAATGCCCGGTAGTCTCCCCGCGCTCCTATTTTTTGGGAAGGAACCCGGGGTATGAAACGGCAGCCTTCGGTAGAAAGCAGATAATCCCAGCAAGCCACGGACCAAGAGAACAAAGGCTGAAATTCGAGGACCAGCTCTTGGTATTCGGAGCCTAAAACGCCCTCAGGATTTTCGTTGTGGCGTCGAAAGATAAAAGAAATCAATCCTTCGACGTTAGAGAGCTTGCCGCGCACAAGAGCAACCAGTGGCGGCTGCTCGAAAACCTGTGGCAGGGCGATCTCTAATGCCGGTTCTTCCTGGACATATACGAGCGTTTGGGGCGAATCTAGGTCGTTAGCCAGCTCCAACATAGTAACAATAGTCTAACATACCGCACAAAATATCAACAAGGATAAACTCTCATGGGTGGATTGACGGTAGGCACGCTGTTGATCGTGATCCTGGCGTTGGCGGCAATAGTCAGTGTATTGCAGCCAAAAGTGCCTTTGGGGGCTCGTCTGAAACGCATTCTGGTGGCGACCGTGCTTGCGGCAGCGAGCGTTTTTCTCGGAGTAACAGCGTTCTTACTGACTGCTTTTCATGCGTTTACGAATGAGACCCTGGTGGCCCAAGTGACGACTCGCCGCATTTCCCCGGAGGAATTTGAATTAAGCTACACCCCAGCACCCGCTAGTGCCACCCGGCTGATGCGGCTTCGCGGCGATCAATGGTCGATTGGCGGCGGGATCGTCAAGTGGCATCCATGGCTGACGATTCTGGGTCTTCACAGCTATCACAAACCCCTTCGGATCAGCGGCCGTTTTTCCGACATCGCACGCGAGATAGCCCAGCCTCCCTCCGTTTATGCGCTGGTACCCGAAGTCGATCGATTCTGGGAGGCCTTGTATTGGATGGATCCGTACCTGCCATTTGTGGATGCGGTGTACGGGAGTGCCGTCTATGCGTACGCAGAGCCCAGGATAGTCGAAGTGTATGCCACGCCAACGGGCTACCTCATCCGCCGTAAGAAATAGTGGCTCCACAGCAATCTGCTCGTCAGCAGTAAGCTGAAAAACCTTTCCTTTTTATTTTATACTGATTGCTGACGAGCTGAAGAGCTGACGAGCTGAATACTGAGGAGGCTTGAGTTGATCAGAGCCCTGCGATACAATACGGCCTTGGAGGTGTCCTATGCCTAAAGCATTCATCATGGTCGATGTGGTTCCCGGGCGCGAAGTGGAAGTTCAGCAGTCCATTTCGAAGTTAGCCGGGATTAAAATGGCCTACCAGGTTACCGGTGAGCATGACATTATTGCTTTCGTGGACGCCGAGCCCTATGAGGAATTTGCCGGGATTCTGGCTACGATCCGTCGATTGAATGGCGTGCGTGATACGGACTCGCACTTGGTATTGTGAAGCCTAAGAAGGAGGATCGGATGTCTTATGTGATTACCGAGAAATGTTTGGGAGAACGATATGCCGTGTGTGCTACCGTTTGTCCTGTTGAATGCATCCACCCCGGCGATTATAAAGGACAGGAGTTTATGATTATTGACCCAGAGGTCTGCATCAACTGCGGGTTATGCCTGCCAGAATGTCCGGTTGGGGCCATCGTCGCTTCCGAGGATGAGGATAAGGCCTACGCCCAAATCAATAAAGAACTGACCCCCTCCTTCAAGAATAATCCGCCCGCTCCTGAGAGGCCCAAGAACGACCCCCCCAAGCGTCCTGGCAATAAACTGGTGAATTAATCCAAAATTCAAAATCCAAAATGCCCTCTGCTAGCAAATTTCGGCAGAGGGCGTTTTGCTTTATAGGCGGCGTTTGGCTCAAAGAGACTTAATCATATACGTTTGTTCTAATTCATAACCCAGGCGGCGGTAATATTCGCGTGCTCCCACGCCTGAGATGACGGCCAGGCGCTGGAATGCCTGCTGCCGGGCAATCCGCTGCGCCTCTTCAAGCAGACGCTGTCCGAATCCTTGGTGTTGGACGGCATCCTTGCGGTGATGTGAGAGGGGGACATGGGGTCCGTACGTGTGCAATTCGCGCACCAATGCCGCTTCAGAGATACCATGAAGCGATCCAGAAAGCTCTTGTCTTTGCCCAGCAGAGGGAAGGCGCAGACGCAATAGTGCCGCCAAATCATGCGCTTTATTTTCAAAGCTCAAAAAGATTTCCCGGCCTCCAGAAGCGTCATAATCCCGGCGGTTTAACTCAAACGGACCCGCATGGCCTTGGCGTACCTGGCGGCAACGAATGCACTGGCATGTCAGCCCTCTTAAGCGCATGCGCCGAATGACTTCCTCGCGCAGGTTTGTCAAAACGCAGCCAGCCAAAATGGACGGGGAGGGAATATCCCGAATCACTCTTTCGATGCGCACATAAGGAGGAACCAGCTGTTTGATGTCCATTAAGAGTTCAATGAGGGTTTCATCATCATAAGGAACGTAGTGTCCACTTTTCCACCAGCCGTACAGCTCGGCACTTTCAATGACCACACAGGGGTACAGTTTCAAAGCATCCGGCCGATAAGCCGGATCGGAAAAAAGCATCCGCGCACTTTCTAAGTCGCTTTGCGGTGTGGCCCCTGGCAGGTTGGGCATCAGATGATAAGCGACTTTGAATCCCGCATCTTTTAAAAGACGGGTGGCGGTTCGAATCTCAGCGGTGGTATGGTCGCGGACGATGCGATGGAGGACCGCTTCCTCCAGGCTTTGAACCCCAAGCTCGACCCGTGTTACGCCAAGCCACCGCAAGCGAGAGATCTCCTCTGCGCTGACATAATCCGGCCGCGTTTCAATCGTTACCCCAATCATGCGGCATTGCGCCGTCTCATTCTGTTGCTGTACTTCTTCGAGCGATTTCTCCTTCTGTATGCTGTGTGCTGTATGCTGTGTGCTGAATTCGTTAGCTGCCTCAAAGCAGCGTTGAATGAAGTTTTCCTGATAGGCTTCAGGGTAGAAAGACCACGTGCCGCCCTTGATGATGAGCTCGATCTTATCCACCGGATGTCCGGTTTCATACAGCGCTTGGAGACGGTCTTGCACTTGTCGATAAGGATCGTAGTCATTGCGAACCGCCCGGCGTACCGCCGGTTCATTAGTCAGGTAGCTCTTCGGGGCCCGAACTTCGGTGGGGCAATACACGCAGCGTCCCGGGCAGGCGTAGGGTTGGGTCAGTACCGTGACAGTGGCAATTCCGGATTCGGAGCGGATTTGATTAAGGCGAAGGATTTTTTCCAAACGATCATCCGCATTTCTTTGGCCTTCATGCAATTGCTGTCGATATCGAGCCAACAGAGCGTCATTTCGGACAAAAGGCAGGCCTCTTCTGGCAGAGACCATGCCTTTTAATTTCCTTAAAGCTGCCACATCGGGCGGCAGCTTTAGGCTAATCTCATCGAGCAATTCATCGACGATGTCCATGGAGGGATAGTGTATCATACAAGCACTCAGCACTCAGCACTCAGCACACAGCAATCAGAAAAATAGAACGTTGAATCGACTCTTCTGTGTGCTGTTTGCTGGATACTATGTGCTTAAGGACGTTCTTGTTTGCTCATTCCATGCTGCTATAATAACTGAGCCATGGTCCCCCCACCTGATGCTGGCGGTGTCTTTTCCAGAACGAACGGATTTCCTGTGCGGCTTGGCGGAAAGACACCGCCATGGCCGCTTACATATTACTACGATACTTGTGCGGCCACGGCCCCGCTATTCGGCGGGGCCTGCAGCAGGTGGGGGGATGGAACCTATTGAAGTCAAGCATGATGAACCGAACCACCGCTTTGTCGTCACTCTTTCGGGTGAAGAAGCGCACCTTCTTTACCGGCGCAGCGGCTCTTGCATGGATTTCTACCGGACATACGTTCCTGAGTCCTTTCGGGGCCGCGGCATTGCAGAAAAACTCTGCAAGACCGCTTTCGAATATGCCAAAGCGAATCACTTTACGGTGATTCCCACCTGCTCCTATATCTCCGGTGCTTACTTGAAGCGTCATCCGGAATACCGAGTTCTAATTCAATCCGGCGAGGTTGCCTGAACATGGCGATCTTGAAAGTCTGCCGCTTGGGGCACCCGGTGATCCGTACTCCAGCCGAAGCGATTGCTCGCGAGATTATTCCCACCGCTGCTTTTCAGCAGCTGCTTGACGATATGGTGGATACCATGCGCGAGTACGACGGAGTCGGTCTGGCAGCTCCCCAAGTGCATCTATCCAAGCAGATCGCCGTCATCGAAGTCGAAGAAAATCGACGATACCCTGGCGAGGGGGCCATTCCATTGACCATCCTGATTAACCCGAAGATCCTGGCGATGTCCAAGAAACTCATCGAGGATTGGGAAGGTTGTTTGAGTGTCGATGAGTTGCGCGGCAAAGTTCCCCGTGCGGATTCGCTGGAAGTGGAAGCGTACAACCGAAAAGGCGAAAAGGTGCGTTTTCAGACCCGTGGTTTTTTTGCCAGGATTATTCAGCATGAGTGCGATCACTTAGCCGGAAAAGTATTCCTAGATCGGATGCCCAATCTTCAGAGCCTCACTCACTTGAAGGAATTCCTTCGCTATTGGCAGGACTGATTAGTGATGGCTGATTTGTTGAAAGTTTATCGCTGGCAGCGGGTGACGCTTCGACGGGGCCCCCATACACCGGAGCCGACGGCGGCGATAGTCCTTTGCTTCGAGGATGTATGGGGTGGCGAAGCGGCAGGACCCGCTGCCGCAGTTAGGAAAATGGCAGAGCTACAACGGTGGCTGACAAATACTTTTCCGCGTGTTCAATCTGCACTGAAGTCTGTGGCGTGTACGACTCACGATTCAAGTATCCCATCGCAATCGTCCCTCCTAGCTTAGGGGAATAACAAGAACTAGTAATGAATCCCACCTCTTTTCCTTCTCGAAGAATGCGAGCCTTAGAATCAGGAACCAACTCTGTTTGAAGCTTAAGGCCCATCAGCTTCTTGCTCGGCGAGCCATAAGTACCAATCCGTGCCACGATTTCTTGTCCGACATAACAACCTTTCGTTTCGCTGACTAAAGATTTCTCAAGCCCGGTTTCGGAAAGGATCGTTTCCTCATCCATATCCTTTCCGAACCAGGGAATCCCTGCTTCGATACGCGCACACTGAAGTGCTTGCCACCCCACAATTTTTAGTCCCCGCTGCGATCCTGCCCGCAGAAAATACTCCCACACGGTAAGGGCTTCTGGTGCAGAAACCAGGCAGAGCAGTCCCTTGTCGCCTGTGAGGCTATGGCGGATCAGGCGCATGGAGATGTTCTCAGACGCGATAAAGCAGTGGGATTCAGACTCCGTCAAATCCACCGAAGTACCGAGTAAATGACTGAGCACTTGGAAAGACTCAGGTCCTTGCAGAGCCAGGACCGCCTGTCGGCGCTCGTGGGCGATTAACTCGACGTTCTCGGTGAAAAGATAGCGGTTGAGGACTGAAAGAAGGGTTTCAGAGGATTGCAAATCGCACAAGAGCCACAGGGCTTGCGGATCTGCCAGGGCCATGACCACAGAGATCAATTTGCCGCTGGAAGTCAGTAAGGCTGCGTTGCAACCTTGTTGTGGTTTCAAACGCTGGATATCGTTGGTCAGCAGGCGCTGTAGGAAATCGACTCGATCTTTTCCACGCACTTCGATGAGGGCTTGTGTAGAGTAGTCGATCAACCCTGCGTTTTGCCGCAAGCAGCGGTATTCCTCTTCCCAGGCTCCGAAATGCCACGGAACGATCCAAGGGCCGAAGAACTCATACGCCGCAGAATCAGCGTGCCTTCCATGAAGAAGAAGCGGGATGGGCATGTCCTCTCACTAAATGTTGCTGGATTTGTGTCTACTATTATTTATCAGGCATACTTTCACTAATGCCAAGGAAGAACTATTTTACTCCTACCACATTAGTCTTGCTGTTCATATTGTCTGCGGGTGAAAAGGCAGCAAGCTACACTCCATTTCTAAAAATCTTTGGACAAAAGAACACTACTGAGACCGCACGCGATACGATCACAGGCCATGGCATTTATCATGCAGCAGGCGTTGTGGTCGATAAAAGCGTCACGCCAAATCGAATTTACGTGGCAGATACCGGCAACAGCCGGATTTTAGGATTCAGTCATCTGGGGAGCTGTTCTGCTACCACAAATACGTGTACTTCCGATGTGGACTGTCCTTCCTCTACCCAACCGCTTCCCGTGATTGATATGCCTTTAACGACACCAAATTTATGCACATCGGGGGGAGCTGGTTGTTGGGTACCTTTCTCACATTGGAATGATCATAATATGGATGGGTATACGCTTCCTCCCAATGGAAAGGCAGAATTCTGGAATATCGTCATTGCCCCGAAGACCCTCCTAAAATTAGGCTTTTACGACGCTGGGATTGATTATGGCAATGGATTCTATGTCAGAGTTGGCATCAATGGCTCGGTCATATGGTCCTCCAGACTGAGCGCTCCCTCAGACTACAACGTTCTTCAGTCAGCTTCTGTTTCTTTAGATCGCTATGCCGGTCAGACGGTTAAGATTAGCATCGAAACAGACCAGAATGGGATTGGAACCTGGTGGGGGGATGATCCCATTATTGTAGGCCCCATTGTTACCAACAAAATAATAACAACGAAGAATAGTTGCGTGATCGATCCCGATAGAGACGCCGATATCGTCATCGGACAGCCTGATCTTACCAGCGGAGCGTGTAACCGGGATAACATGAAGGGAGTCTATAACGCAGCTACAAACAAAACATTATGCCTCATGCCTTACCCACTGGCTTCCAATATTGCGGAAAACTGGATGCGGATCAACTTCGATGTGGATGCCCTGGGCAACCTCTACGTTCCGGATCCCTATAACAACCGAGTGCTCGTCTATAATCAACCCTTTGCGAAAGGTCTGAAAGCTGACATTCCGGCAGACTATGTACTAGGACAACCCAGTTTCACTTCCAATGGAATCAATCATGGTCTTGGGCCAAGAGCGCGGGATAACAGTTCCCTCTACCTGGGTGTCGATCCAAGTGTCGGGCAGATGGGGATTACCGCAAAGGGTGTGTCGGTGGATCCAAAAGGGGATGCGTGGGTTGCCGATCCCTACAACGGAAGAGTACTGCGATTTCCCAAAAAAGCAACCGGAGTTGGCTATGAAAGTCAGGCAAACCTTGTGATCGGACAGAAAGACTTTGTCTCTTCGGATCGGTCCAACTGCGGCAAGTCGCTTTCCCAGCTTAACTGGTACACACTCTGCGCACCACTGCTAGCACGCATTGATCCTGTCAGCGGCGATCTTTTCGTCCTGGATCAGATCAATGCGCCTACCAATCAATACTTCTACACCGTTATTGTCTGGTATCAACAACGACTAGGGAATTTCACCAATGGACAGAAAGCGATGACCGTTTTTACAGTGAGGCAACCCAGCCCCTTTGATTCGTGGTGGGGGTGGAAGCCGATTGAATACATTCCACAGTTTACCTCCTTTCAATTCAGTGCCTTAGGACCTCTGGGACCGAAGGGAGAATATGCGAAAGGACGCTTGTGGCTTATCGAGCATGAGGCCAAACGACTCCTCCTAGTTGCACCCTATGGATACCCTCCCAATACGTATGGAGCCATCAACGCGGTTATCAATGCACCCGCTACTCCTGTTCCTGCGCCCTACGACTCTATATCAAAATACCGTCGTGGTGGAGAAGGTTTTCTTTGTCCTCCTCCATTCGGTGCTGCCAAATATGAGTCATTCTGTCCTTCCTGGCCCGGCGGGTCATTCGGTTTTGACAATGCCTGGAATATCTATCTGACTGATGAATGGGCGCATCGCATCGTTCGCTACGCAACGCCCTTCAAAACGACCACCACCAACGGCATCACCCAACTTCCCTATCCGAATGGGGGATTGTTCTCAGACGGTTATCCGAATTCGATTTCAGCACAGAACGTTGGCGAATCCGGTGGGGCAATCACCTACTTTGGAATAATACCCATCAATGGCCAGAACGTCTATACCGGGCAACTCATCGTCAAAGACCTCCATCGGTATCTTGTTTGGAATAATTATCTGAATCGATCCATGGGAGCAAAAGCAGATTATGTAGTAGGCCAGAATTCAGAGTTTGAAAAGATTCCCAATACGTTGGGAAGACACGCCTTCCATGCTATTGATGATGCTGGACGGATGTGGACGTATGGCGCAACCGGAAAAATCATGATCTTCCAACTTCCATTTACGGGGAACAACCAGCCGATTGCGCGAGACCTATCCCTGTACTGGAAGAACAGTCCCTATACTCTGGTTGACTATAAGGCGGAAACGGGGATCGCGTTTGATAAGAGAAATAAAGCGATCTTTGTGAACGATCGAAAAAATCATCGCGTC
>JACPAW010000006.1 GCA_016180605.1 Candidatus Omnitrophota bacterium
GTTTCGCTGTTTGTGGTTGCAGGTGCTTGTCAGGCCCCGCTACGCAACAATAGCCAGCTCGCAGCATGGCGTAGGCGAAAAACTTTGGGCGCGCCGGGGGACGATCTACGACAGGCTGGGCCGGCCTTTGGCAGTGAGCATGCTGGTTCCTAGCGTCTATGCCAACGCCCGGCAGGTTCCGGAAAAACGCAACACCGCACGCCAGCTGGCTAACACCGTCAAGAAAGATGCGGGAATGATCCAAAAGCGCTTGGAAAAAGACAAAGGGTTTGTTTGGATCGCCCGCCACGTGGAGCCGCAGGTCGCAGAGACTTTGCAGGAACGAAGAAGGGAAGGGGTTGGGATCTTGGAAGAGCCGAAGCGTTTCTATCCGCACGGAGAGCTGGCCAGCCATCTTTTGGGATTTACGAACATCGACGAGCGGGGGCTGGAAGGCTTGGAGCTTTCGCTCAACGGCATTTTAAAAGGCCAATCCGGGTGGCGTTCCACCTTGCGCGATGCCAAGGGTCACCCCTTGGTCGGGCCTTGGACCAACGAAACCCAGCCTCTTGAAGGATACGACGTGGTTCTGACTCTGGATGCGGTCATCCAGCAAGTTGCCGAAGAAACGCTCAGCTGGGGTCTCAAGAAATATCGCGCAAAAGGAGGTTCCATCATCGTGATGGATCCTCAAGACGGCTCGATTTTGGCCATGGCCAATGCCCCCACTTTCAATACCAATGATCCCGCCGGGGTTTCGGCAGACAATCGGCGCAATCGAGCCGTAACGGATTTATTTGAGCCTGGCAGCACTTTTAAAATCGTAACGGTTGCCGCCCTGTTGGACCAGGAGCGGATCAGCCAGGAAGAAAAAATCTTTTGCGAAAATGGAGCATGGCCGACGGTCGCCCACCATATCCTGCACGATCACAGGCCGCACGGCCTATTGGCATTTCATGATGTGGTGAAGTTTTCTTCGAACATCGGAACCGCAAAGGCAGCCCAGCGTCTGAAACCTGAGGAGCTTTACCGGTACATCCGTGCTTTTGGATTTGGACGTCCCACAGGGATCGATCTTCCCGGAGAAGTCAGCGGGATAGTTCATCCTCCTGCCCGTTGGTCGAAGCTTTCGCCTTACATCGTTCCGATCGGACAGGAGGTGGCTTCTACGCCGATTCAGTTGGCCGTCATGACGGCGGTTATCGCAAACGGCGGCAAACGCGTTCGACCGCACATCGTCGATCGCATCCAAGAGGCGGATGGAAAAATCGTTCGGAGCGCATCCGTGGCTGCTGCGGTTCAGATCATTCGTCCGGAGACGGCAGAAGCTCTTCAATCCATGCTTGTCAGTGTCGTAGAGTCGGGTACCGGCCAGCTGGCGGCTGTTCAGGGCCTCACGGTGGCCGGTAAGACCGGGACGGCTCAAAAACTTGAGCCGAACGGCCGCTACTCCCACAGTCGGTTTGTCGCATCCTTTGTCGGCTTCGGACCGGTACCCGACTCTCGTTTCGTGATCGTCGTCTGCATGGATGAGCCGCGTCCCTTATACTTCGGAGGAGTAGTTTCCGCCCCCATGTTCAAACGAATGGTAGAGCAGCTATCTGGGTATTGGAATTTGGATAAGACCGTGGAGCGTTCGGTTTCAACGGCGGCAGCGTCGGACAGACGCATGGCCTCCCGAGCGGCCGATTAGAAAAAGGCAGTTCTTTCATGAATCTCCGTGACTTATTGCAGGGAATAACGGCACAGCCCCTCTCTCCGTTGCCGATTGCTGGAATTGCCTGTCATTCCAAACAGGTGCGCAACGGCGATTTATTCATCGCCATCGAAGGGCCCAACCAGGACGGACATGCCTACATCGAGGAAGCGATCGCGCGGGGTGCGGTAGCAATCGTCGCACAAAGGATGCCCTCCTCATTGCGGCGGGAAGGTATTACGGCGTCGGGTTCGCTGAAACCCTGCCCCTGCATCGTGGTACGGGATTCCCGCGAGGCGTTGGTGACGGTTGCCACCCGGTTTTATGGGCATCCTTCGCGGAAATTGCGGCTCATCGGAGTGACGGGGACGAATGGAAAGACCACGACGACCTATCTTCTGAAAGCCATCTTGGAGTCCTCCGGGGTAGCGGTTGGCCTTTTAGGAACCGTGGCTTATGAGTTAGGCGGACGGGTGGTACCGTCGACCAATACCACGCCCGGTCCTTTGGAATTGCAGCGATATTTCGCCCAGATGGCAGGCGAAGGCTTGCCGTGGTGTGTTATGGAAGTTTCTTCTCATGCGCTGGCTCAGGGCCGCATTGCCGGATTGGAATTCGAGGCCGCCATTTTTTCCAATCTCGGTTCCGACCACTTGGATTACCACAAAACACAAGAAGCGTATGCGCTGGCCAAGAGGCGATTATTCGAGTACTTGCGATCTGACGGCCGAGCGGTTATCAACGTCGATGACGAATACGGCAGGCTGCTCTCGACCACTCTGCCTCACCATGAGATTCTGACTTACGGGCTTGAGCGTCTTGCAAAAGTATCGGTGCAAAATCTGCGTTGTACTTGGCAGGATACGGAAGGTTTAATGACGACCCCGTGGGGTTCCATGGAGGTGCACACCCCTCTTATCGGGCGACATAATGTTTGGAACTGGATCGCGGCCAGCACCACTCTATTGGGCCTTGGACTTTCTCCATCGGCGGTGGTTGCCGGTTTGAAAACGGTAGAACAAATCCCAGGACGCCTGGAGCGCATCCCGAATGATCTTGGCTTAAACATCATCATCGACTATGCCCATACGGCGGATGCGCTGCGCTTGGTGCTAAGTTCCCTAAGAGAATTGACGCAGGGAAAACTCATCGTGGTGTTCGGCTGCGGCGGCGACCGCGATCAGACCAAAAGGCAGGTGATGGGCCGGATTGCAAGCCTGATGGCCGACCATGTGATTCTGACCTCGGATAATCCGCGCAGCGAGGATCCGGAAGAAATTATTCGCCAAATCGAGGCTGGGTTTCCGCAAGGTTTCCAGCAGTTTGAGCGGATCAAGGACCGCGAACAGGCAATCATTGCCGCCTTAAGCGGGGCCCATCCTCAGGATACGGTACTCATCGCAGGCAAGGGCCATGAAGCCTACCAGATGTTTGACCATGTCACCGTGCCATTTCTAGACCGTCAAGTCGTGGAGCGCTATCTCCATTCGCGCCACAGCTTTGCGATGTCATCACAAGGATAAACGAAATGTGGAGCATCGACGCTTTATTAGAGGCAACACAGGGCGAGTTGGCTTATGGTTCTGCCCACGGCCAAGTAGAGTCCATCTCCATCGACTCGCGCGAACTCCAACCAGGTGAGGCTTTCATCGCGATTCGGGGCGAACGATTCGATGGACATCAGTTTCTCTCAGAAGCCGTCCGTCGAGGGGCTTCATGCCTGGTGGTTTCTCGTTGGCCTTTGCCCGTTGCAGGGGAAAAAAGTCTACCCTCAGTGATTGTGGTGGATGAGACCTCGAAAGCTTTGGGAGACATTGCCCGATTTCATCGCCGCCGAATGGACCGTCCGGTCATTGCTGTAACCGGATCCTGCGGCAAGACGACTACGAAAGAACTCATCGCCCACCTTCTGGGCTCCCCGGAGACGGTGCTGAAAACCACAGGGACGCAGAACAACCATATCGGCGTTCCCTTGACCCTTTTGCGCTTGAGGCCGGAACATGAAGCGGCTGTCATTGAGATGGGATCCAACCATCCAGGCGAAATCGCCTACTTAGCCTCGATTGCCGAACCGCAAATGGCGGTCCTGACGAACGTCGGGCCGGTCCACTTGGAATTTTTTGGCTCCTTGTTGGGAGTGCTATATGAAAAGCTCTCCTTATTTCAGGCCATCCCTGCGGATGGTTCTGTCGTTCTGCCAGGCGACCAACTCGACGTTTGTTTGGAAGCTCCCCGCTATATCGGCTCCGGGGTGCGGCGCGTTCTATTCGGAACGTCGGATCGCTGCGATTTGCAGGCGTTGGAAATCCAGCGCTTATCGCTTGGCATGCAGCTGCGGTTGCGCGACCACTACCAGAGTTGGAATGTGCCGCTTGCGGGTTATCACAATGTTGAAAATGCCTTGGCGGCAATCGCCTGCGCTTGGACCATGGGCGTTCCTCTATCTGTCGCTAAAGAAAAGCTCGCTTATTTCGAATCGATTCCATTGCGTTCGGAGATTCTCCACTGCGGAGGCTTGACGATCCTAAACGATTGCTATAACGCCAACCCCCTTTCGTCCGCACGGGCATTGGAAACGCTTCGGGAACTTGGAGTACGCCGGCGGGTAGCGGTCTTGGGCGATATGTTGGAGTTGGGAGAATTCGCAGAAGCGGCTCATCAAGCCATCGGGCGTCTCTGCGCTCAATTGGAAATCGATGTCGTCCTCGCAGTAGGCTCCTATGCAGAGCACATCGCCACAGGGGTCCGCGAAAAACGCGCCAACGGGGTTTCCACCTATGGAACCGTTGAGGCGCTTTTGAAGCGCTTGCCTGGCCTATTGCAGAGTGGGGACGGATTGCTCGTTAAAGGCTCGCGTCGTCTTCGTCTGGAACAAGTGACCCAATTCCTGCTGGAATCTGGGGAATACCTTAAGGCTTGAGTCGTGGAGTGGCATCTTAGCGCTGCTTTGATTTCTTTAATCAGTGCAGCCGGTTGTATGATTGCAGGAAAATTCATTATTCCACGCTTGGCGCGTGTGCAAGGCTTGGCACCGCAGCGTTATGGGGATTGCCCGCCGCTGCAGGCCTATGAGCAAAGCAAACGGGCCATCCCCAGCATGGGAGGATTAATGGTGCTGGGGGTTTCCTCCCTAACGGCTGGAATATCGGGCGGCTTGGCTCATCCGGCAGGCTGGATTGTCCTGGGGTCCATTTTGGGATTGGCGGCGCTGGGCCTGTGGGATGATTGTTCCAAGCTTTCTGCATCCGGTGCTTCAGGGTTGCGCGCTTATCCTAAGCTGCTCATTGCTCTAGCCGTGGGAGCCGGAGTGGGTTTAAGCTCTCTGCAGCTTTCAAGCAGCGCAAAAGCAGTCGTTATTCCTTGGCTTGGCCATTCTATCGCGCTGGGTTCGGTAGGGTGGGTGGTTTTGGCCATGATGGTCGTAGCGGGTTCCGCCCATGCCATCAACCTGACGGACGGAATGGATGGGCTTGCTTCTGGTTGCAGTGCCATTGCCTTGGCAGCGTTGGCATTCTGGTTGGCAACAGGCGATCCCCAACAAAAAAGCCTTCTTGCTTGGTGTGCCAGTTTGGCAGGGGCTTGCGTGGGTTTTCTCTGGTTCAACAGCTATCCGGCTTCCGTGTTTCTCGGTGATGTCGGAGCCCTTGGACTGGGAGCAGCCATCGGAACCATTGCCTTGACGTCTCAAGCGTCCTTGTTCTTGATCCTCATCGGAGGCGTTTTCGTTGCGGAAACAGCCTCTGTCATCTTGCAAGTGGCGTCCTTCCGTTGGCGCAACAAGCGCCGCATTTTCCGGGTAGCACCCTTGCACCATCATTTTCATTTAGGCGGGTTAAGCGAGCCGAAAATCATCGTGCGTTTTTGGATCGCTGGCCTTTTGCTGGCAATGGCAGGATTGGCTGGGGCACAACGGTTGCGGTGATGGCGCCAACTGTATTATTGGATCCAGTGATGGAAGCCAAATCGAAGATCGCTTCACGTGTGACAGTGGTGGGCCTTGGAAGAAGCGGGCTTGCCGCAGCACGGCTTCTTTGGCATCTGGGCTGCAAGGTTACAATCACAGAGTCGCAGGATAACGAGTCGCTGCGTGCAGAAACCCAGGCTCTGCGTGCATTGGGGATAGAGGTGGAGCTTGGAGGACATTCCCAAGGTTGCATCAAGCAAGCAGAATGGGTAGTCGTCAGCCCCGGGGTTGCAGAATCCAGTCCGCCGATTATATGGGCTCTGGAAAGCGGAGTCCCCATCTTAAGCGAGATTGATCTGGCATTCCGTGTCTGTCCTTCGCCGGTTATCGCAGTGACAGGAACGAATGGAAAGAGCAGCACGGTGACGCTGATTGCCCAACTGCTTAAGGCTGCGGGGCGCCATGCGATTGCCTGCGGCAACTTGGGAGTTCCCTTTTCTGCCGTCGTCGATCAATTGACTCCGCAATCGACAGCCGTTGTGGAAGTCAGTTCCTTTCAATTGCTATGGTCGGGATTGCGTCCTGCCATCGGCGTTCTCTTGAACATCGGGACCAATCATCTGGATCGCCACCATAACGCGCAAGCTTACATCGCTGCAAAAGCTAAATTATTTGCGCATCAACAAGCACCAGACTGGGCGGTGCTTAACGGGCGTGATTCTCGCGTCGTTGGCATAGCAGACGGCTGCCTGGCACAGCGGGTGTGGTTTGGGGATAACCGGGACAATTCCAAAGCGTTCTGGCTTGCCCCCGAAACGCTTAAGGCTCTCAACGAAGGGGCTCAGGCCGTGTTGCAGGTAGGGCGCATCCTCGGTATCCCGGATATGTTCTCGTGGCAGACGATTCGTTCCTTCCGCGGATTAGAGCACCGGATGGAATATGCCGGGACCAACGAACGGGGTATCCGGTTCATCAACGATTCGAAATCCACGACTCCGGAAAGCACGCTCTTTGCGATGGAACAGACAGTGGGGGAGCTGGTCCTGGTCATTGGGGGCAGAGACAAGGGTTTGGATTTCCAAATGCTCGTTGAGCGGCTGCATGAGCCGCGTATTCGCGGCATTGTATTGATTGGGGAGCTGCGCAGTCGGCTTCGGCCGATGCTCAACGGCTCGACCCTCGTTCGGGAATCACCGACTTTAGAGAAGGCCATCGAAGAAGCCACGGGCTTGGCACAATCGGGAAGTACGGTTTTATTTTCCCCAGCATGTGCTAGCTTCGACATGTTTCGGAATTTCGAAGATCGCGGTCGATCCTTCAAGGCGGCGGTTCTTAAAACGCAGCATCTTGCAGAGGAATTTCTTCCAGTGCCATGAACCCACGCCGCTTACGGCAAATGCTATTGGTCGTCATTTTGACCCTTTTAAGCTTGGGGATCGTCGCAGTCTATTCGGCGAGCGCTTTTATTTCCGAGGCCACCTATGGAGGGAGTGCTCGGTTCTTGTTCCACCATTTAATCGCAGTGGCTTGCGGTCTATTGCTGGCTGTGGTTTGTTTGGGCGTTCCATTCTCCAACTGGCGTCGCTGGGCGCGCTGGCTTCTGCTTGCCAGCATCGTCATGCTCCTACTCGTGGTCCTCTTTGGCCAAGAAGTCAGCGGGGCAAAACGCTGGTTTCGCATCGGGCGCTTGAGCCTGCAACCTTCGGAGTTCGCTCAGCTTTCTCTGGTGGTCTATCTCTCGGATGTCCTGGCACGGCGCTCGGAGCATCTTCAAGATTTCTGGAAGGGGTTATTGCCGCCTCTATTGGTCACAGGCACGATTGCCGGGCTTGTGCTGCTACAGCCGGATTTGGGTACGACGATTGCCATCGGTGCGGTTGCTTTTTTGCTTTTCCTGGTAGCCAAAGCACGCCCCAGGCACCTATTAATCGTTGCTTCCATCGCCATCATTGCGGTCGTCTTTCTCATTGCTGGAGAAGAATACAGGCGGCGCAGAATTCTTACGTTCTTAAACCCGTGGGCTGACCCGCAAGGAAGCGGCTACCAAATCCTTCAGTCCTATGTGTCCCTGGCCAGCGGCGGTGTCGCAGGCCTCGGAGTCGGCTCCTCGCTTCAGAAGCTTTTCTTCTTGCCCAGCGCCCATACCGATTTCATATTCGCCATTATTGGAGAAGAGCTAGGGTTGCTGGGAACCACTGCAGTCATCATTTTGTTCGCTCTTTTTATCACTTGCGGATTGCGCATCGCGGTTGCTTCTTCCGATTTATTCAGCAAATACCTGGTGTGCGGCTTAGTCGGGATGATCGGTTTCGAGGCGATGGTCAATATTGCAGTCGTTACGGGAATGCTGCCAACCAAAGGGTTGCCGCTTCCTCTTCTTTCTTACGGGGGCACGTCAATGGTGATGAACCTCGTTGCTTGTGCCCTTATTTTTCAGGCAAGCCGTCATGGCGAACGCATTTACTCGAAAAGCGCTGTTGGTCGCTGAGGGAACAGGCGGGCACTTCATACCCGCAATCGAGGTGTCTTTGCAGCTTTTGAAGCAAGGTACTGCGGTAACTCTTTGGTATGCCAAACGGCCAAAATCCCAAGCTCTTTCTGAAGCACTGGTGGAACCGGCTAAGCAAGCAGGAGTGAATGTGGAAGCCGTTCCCGTGGGAGCGGCTCAAGGGTTGGGCCGATTGAGGTTGGCTCGTTTGCTATGGAACCAGGCGCAACAGCACTTTGATTCTTCTGCGCCCGATGTGGTGGTGGGATTCGGCGGGTGGATCACGATGCCGGTGGTCTTAGCGGCGCGCTGTCGGGGGATTCGATGCGTGCTCCATGAGGGAAATGTCACGATGGGCCGCGCAAACAGATGGCTAGCCCCCTGGGTCAACGACATCGCTTTGTCGTTTCAAAGCCCAAAGCACCGCTGCCGTTCAAAAAAAATGGTGGTGACGGGATTTCCCATTCGGTCCTCCATCGGCGAATTAAAAGAAAAACCTTCTTCGGAATTTGGAAAGCTCAGTGCCCAGCGTTCCACACTTTTGATCATCGGAGGAAGCCAGGGATCGCGTGCCATCAACCGTTTGATGATGGAGGTGGTGGAGCATCTTTCTCCAGTAGAGCGCTTAGAATGGCAAATCCTGCACATTGCCGGTGCTGCCGATAGTTCCAGCGTTCAATCCACTTATGATCGCTGCGGAATAACCGCCTGGGTGGTGCCGCATTTGACGGAAATGGACCGGGGTTATGCCCAGGCCGATGTGGTGATCGCGCGTGCCGGAGCCTCGACATTGGCGGAATTATCGCGCTGCGGAAAACCTGCGATCTTGATTCCTTATCCCCATGCGGCGAAACACCAGGGTCATAACGCAAGGCTTGCGGAATCGGTTGGAGGGGCTTTAGTGATTGAAGAAGGAAAAGAGACGGTGACACAGCTGCTGATGGGGATCCGGCGGCTTATGAAAGATGAGCGGCTGCGCACTTTGATGGGGTCGGGAATTCGAGCCCTGAATCCTGGAAAAGACAACGCCACCGCTAGGCTCTCTGGGCTGATTCTAAATGGCTCAAGGCTGGAGGCTCTAGGCTGAAGGCAAGAGCCTACCTTGTACCTTGTACCTTGTACCTTGTACCTTGAACCTCGAGCCTTGAGCACTTTTATACGAGGAGGCTGCATTGGCAACGCTTGAACTAGAAACCATTGCAACACCCGTTTTGTCCACTCCGTCAGGACGGATTCTTCCCAGGATTACTCCAGGTTTGCGTTTGCACTTTATGGGAATCGGCGGAATCGGAATGAGTGGCCTGGCTTCCATTTGCCTTAAGCGCAAAGCGCTGGTTTCCGGCTGCGATGCGAAGCTCAATGCCGCGGCACTTGGGCTCAAGCAGAGTGGGGCTCTGATTACTCAGGGCCATCATCCGGTTCATTTGGAGCATCCGACGGATGTGGTGGTGGTCAGCTCTGCGGTCTCATCCGAGGAGAATGAGCTTCTCGAGGCGCGGCTGCGCGGAATCGAGGTGATCACTCGAGGCGAGCTCTTGGCGGCACTGGCGGCAGAGCGGCAGCTCATCGGGGTCGCGGGTGCGCATGGAAAAACGACGACTTCCGGGATGGCT
>JACPAW010000007.1:0-13675 GCA_016180605.1 Candidatus Omnitrophota bacterium
GGCTGCGCCGAAATGGACCATATTGCGAACCGCTTGGACCATCGTCAGCGCACTTCCTGCTAGCGTTCCATCGGCCGCATAAAAGGCGCCGCCGCGTCTTTTAAGCCCCCAGCTTTGTCTTTGCGAACGCACCGAGTCCGTCACCAGAGCGATCCTCGATGGTCCCTTGGAGCGGACTAACAAACGCAGAGCTTCCGCGCTGGCGTGTATTCCGTCTGCAATCACCATTGTCACCAGCCGTGGCTCAGTCAGCGCCACATCCAATAAAGAGGCAACGCGGTGATGAAACGGCCGCATGCCATTAAACACATGCGTTACCGCCATCGCCCCGGCTTGAAGGGCTCGCTTGGCTGTTTTTGCATCCGCGTCGCTATGTCCCATGGAAGCAACAATCCCTCGTTTTCGGCACCACGAGACCGCCTCTATTGCCCCTGGCAGTTCCGGGGCCAGAGTTACCATACGAATGGGTCCTTTTTCAAGGAATTGCTCCAGCGCCTTTTTCCCCGGCAACCGCATCCACCTAGCCTGCAAGACTCCTTTGCGCACCGGATTGAGAAATGGCCCTTCCAAATGGATTCCCAAACACGATGCACCCTCAAAGCCGCACAATCTGCCTTGTTCTGCGACCGACCGAAGCAATTGGGCTTTCGGCTGGGGCCCCAAAGTGGTCAGATAAGCCGTTGTTCCGAAACGTACGGCATCCCTTGAAATTTCTGTAGGTTTTCCCCATGCGTGCAAATCAATAAAACCCGCAGCGAGCGCGCAATCCTTAAGCAAAATCCGCCGCGATTTCTTTGGAGCCTGGCGCGCAATGGCCGCGATTCGACCGCGAGAGATTTGTACGGTTGCCTGACGCACGCCATCCGACGTGACAACTTTAGGAGCCGTTAACCAGAAATCTTCACCAACCAGCTCTTTATCCTAGTAGCACGATGAGTGCGCCTGTGATCCCGACTGCGATCATGCCAAACCCCAATACATTCTCCACGAATCGCACGCGGGGCCCGGCTGCCTTCGTCGCTGGTCGGTCAAAAAGAAAAACGGCCCCCGCAAGAATGATCAGGATCGGACTGGAAAGCTCCTCAAAAAAACTGTTTGGATAACAGGCATTGGCGATGAATTGCGTGGTAATCCCAACGGCAAACATAGCCAGCCATAACGCCGTATCGGGTAGCCATCGCGCTTGCTGAATCCTCTGGCCATCGAGGCGCCCGCGCAACTCTCCAAAAAGGCTCTCTAGGTTCTCCATACCTTGCAGCAGCCACTCCCCTTTAGGAGTTTTCAGCCGTATCGCGTGGACATGTTGGGTGCGATCCGCATAGGCTATCAAGCGTTGAATCTGCGGGTAAGCGACCT
The DNA here is from genome assembly GCA_016180605.1 of Candidatus Omnitrophota bacterium. Classification (GTDB taxonomy): domain Bacteria; phylum Omnitrophota; class Gorgyraeia; order Aquiviventales; family Aquiviventaceae; genus JACPAW01. The sequence continues at coordinate 1,357 of JACPAW010000007.1, forward strand.
GCTCGATCTGTGCTCCGTTTTTTCTCTCGATTCCGACGGAATCCAAACGGACTTCCACCTGGTTCATCTCGCGTTCCATCCACCAGATGATGGCAATGGTCAGCGCCAATAGCCCCAAGGTAATGGCCACCGCCCGGGTCGGCGCTTCAACAGAGGAGCTCGTTTCCGGCTGCCCAAAGAAAAGCATCAGCAGGGCAGTGCTCGCAATCATGAACAGCACCACCGCCAACCGAGACCATCGTCTGAGTAATTTGGACTGGAAACGATATGGCGCTGCCTCCACCATTGCAAGCCCCCTTATGGTTGCGGTGTTAGTAAATGTCCCCGGCGGGAATCGGCGCCTCCGTCCCACAGGCTTCGCTTTGCGAAGCCTGTGGGACTCCGGTCGGCCATTCGGCCCTCCCAAGGAAGGCCGATGCTCCTATTCGTCGCATCTGCTTTGATTTAGGTCGGGCCTCTCTTCGATTCCCGTACAATTATTAAATGTCCCCGGCGGGAATCGAACCCGCACCGACAGCTCGAAAGGCTGTTGTCCTGACCATTAGACGACGGGGACAATCTATCGAACCCCCACCGCCCCGCCGAAGGCGGGGTGTCCTGACCGTTAGACGATGGGGACGGCTGCATTATTCTTTAGTCGTTTCTTTTTTTGTTTCGTTTTTGGTTTCTTTTTCAGCTTCTTTGCCGTTGTCCTCTTCATCTTTCGGAGCCACGCGGGCCACCGAGGCAACGCGGTCTTTGCCTTTAATGCTGATCAGCCGGACCCCTTGCGTGGCGCGCCCTGTAGAACGAACGTCCTTAACGGGGCAGCGCACCATCATGCCTTCCTGCGAAATCAGCATCACCTCATCTTGGTCTGAAACCGTTTTCGCCCCCACCACAGGACCGTTTTTCTGGGTCACTTTGATGTTGATGATTCCTTTTCCTCCGCGGCTCTGGACGCGATATTCTTCAATGGAGGTGCACTTCCCAAAACCAAGGGACGTCACCGTCAACAGCTCGCTTTTGAGTTCTCCGATGACCATCGCAATGACCTCATCGCCTTTGGAGAGGCGAATCCCTCGCACCCCTCGCGCCGAGCGGCCCACTTGCCTTGCCTGTTCCTCGGAAAAGCGGATCGCCTTGCCTTGCTTGGTCAACAGCAGCAGCTCGCGTTTCCCATCGGTTACGGCAGCCTCGATCAGCTCATCTTCTTTCTCCAGGGTAATCGCGATGATGCCGCTTTTTCTGGGGTTGGCGTATGCCTCCAGTTTCGTCTTCTTCACGGTTCCTTGCTTTGTGGCCATCACCAAGTACTGATCCGGAGCAAATCCCTTGACGGAAATAAACGCCGAGAGCCGCTCGCCCGGTTGCAAAGAAAGCAGGTTGGCGATTGCCGTCCCCTTGGCATAGCGGCTGGCTTGCGGCACTTCATGGACTTTGAGCCAATAACAGCGCCCCTGGTTGGTGAAGAACAAAAGCGTCTCGTGAGTCGAGGCGACGAAAAGATGCTCTACGAAATCTTCTTCTTTCGTCTCCATCGCCGTCACGCCGACCCCGCCCCGCCGCTGCTTGCGGTAGGCCGAAACCGGAAGCCGCTTGATGTAGCCGGAATGGCTGATGGTAATGACCATGTCCTCTTCGGCGATGAGATCCTCGATCTTGAAATCCTTGACTTCCCCTAAGATTTCCGTGCGTCGTTCATCTCCGAAGCGCTTCTTTAAATCCGAAAGCTCTTCTTTGATGAGCTCCAAGACCTTGCGCTCGCTTTTAAGAAGCATCTGGTAGTACTCGATTTTCTTAATGAGCTCTTTGTATTCGGCCTCGATTTTATCGCGCTCAAGCGCCGTCAGGCGCTGCAACTGCATTTCCAAGATGGCTTGTGCCTGTTTCTCCGTCAGCTCGAATTTCTTTACCAAGGCCTCTTTGGCTTCTTGGGGACTCTTTGATTGGCGAATAGTCTTGATCACCGCATCCAAGTTGGCGAGTGCGATCTTTAGGCCCTCTAGGATATGCGCTCGCTCTTGGGCCTTTGCGAGCTCGAACTTCGTGCGCCGGATAATGACTTCCTTGCGGAAGTCCACAAAATGCTGAAGCAGCGCTCTAAGCCCCAGGACTCTGGGTCGGCCATCCGCAAGGGCGAGCATAATGACGCCAAAGGTGGTTTCCAGCTGTGTGTGCTTGTAAAGCTGGTTCAAGACTACCTGGTCGTTGGCATCGCGCTTGAGTTCAATGACAACGCGCATTCCGTCTTTGTCCGATTCATCGCGAAGATCGGAGATCCCATCGACCGTTTTCTCTTGGACGAGCTTTGCGATATTCTCAAGAAGGGTGGCCTTGTTGACCTGGTAAGGAAGCTCGGTAATCACAAGCGCTTGGCGGTTTCCTTTGAGTTGTTCCAGTTGGGCTTTCGCGCGGATCCGAAGAGAGCCGCGCCCGGTGGCATAGGCATCCTTGATGCCTTCCCTGCCGCACAGAACTGCCCCTGTCGGGAAATCCGGTCCCTTCACATGGCGCATGAGCTCCCCTACTTCGATCTGGGGGTTGTCGATGAGCGCACAGGCTGCATCGGCAATCTCTCCTAGATTGTGGGGCGGGACGTTGGTCGCCATCCCCACCGCAATGCCGCTTGAGCCATTGATCAGCAGGTTCGGAATCTTTGCCGGCATGACGCGCGGCTCTTTAAGCGAACCGTCGAAATTCGGCGTAAAGTCCACCGTCTCTTTGTCCAAATCGCTTAACAACTCTATCGCAATATGAGCAAGCCGTGCTTCCGTATTATGATTAATAAATCCGTTCGCGACAAACGAATGGGAATAAACCCGTTCTATCCCTGCATTTTCGATTCCAACAATCGGATCAAATAAATACTGTGTTTTTAGAAGACCCTCGAAGAGCTCCAGGGTTACCGCTTTCAGCTCTGGTTCAAGAGTAGTAACCACGCGTGCATGGTGTTGCTCAAGCCCTGCATACCGATCAAAATTATGCTTTAGAGTAAAATCCCGCCCGCCTCTCCAGAGCAGCGTCCGATTCATATTGGAGCGTGCAAACCGACTGATGAACGGGACAAAATCTGTTACTGAGAATTCTTTATGCCGTCTAGCAATGACATGGTTTAGCTTCTCCTGCTTTCGCTGGGAGACAAACCCGATCTCCGCTTGAAATTTCCTGTAGTTCTCGAGGCCTCGGATATATAGCTTATGCGTTCGCCGATATCGATCGAATCTTTTCGTCGATACAATTCCAAACCTCAGCAATAAAATTTGTAGCTGATTGATAAGCGTCTCGCTGGTCGATATGCAGGATAGCTCCGTCATTCTCCCACTGAAGCTGATGCTGCCATCCCCCTCAAAATATGCCTGTAAAAATGCTGCTACTACAGACCGAGGCGATTGAAGGATGAGTGCCGGGATCGTTTTGTTTCTAGAATGGACTGGGGCCAACCCTGCTTTTCTTAAAAGCTCGATCACGAAACAAGAGTGGACTTCGCGAGTCTGGTAGGGTTTTTTGCCGTATGAACTCGGCTCCCTTTTAAATGAGTGGAGTCGACAGTCTGGAAATGTTTTCCCCCACGCCTGGTCAAAGGCTTCAAGAAACTCCAAATCGCTGTTGCAAAATTCGAGTTCTTTCTCTTTGACCGTGCCTTCTGCGACAAGCGCTCCTAAGATAAAACCTAGGGGCTCCTCAAGGTTGGAAGGAATGGTTTTTAGTTTTACACGATTTGTTTTGGCGATTTCTGGTACGTACGGAATAAGAGACACGTAGGAATCCGGCCACAACAAGTCTTTCGTCCTGTCGATGACTGCCGTATCCCCAATGGAGAGATGCCCTAGCAGTTTCCATTGAAACTCTGGTTTCCCTGTTATTGCGTCTGCCGACCAAGTGAGAATGGGATGGTTAAAAGATCCTTTTATGGAGAACCCCTGGCTTGTTGTCACTTTGATGGTCGGATGCTCTCCGCTATCAAACCACTTGCTTGCAAAATTTACATTACGATCCCGCGACAACACAGAAATACGGACGCCCTCCGCACCGTTCTCGGAGAGGTCTTTGATGGCGACGAGTCCGCGGTTTGTTACCACAAGCGTATCTCCGGTTACACAGTAGCGCATGGCCGCCGGGGCATCGCCGTCGACGCTGCCGAAGTTTCCTTGTCCGTCAATTAAGGGATAGCGCAAACTAAAATCCTGCACCATACGTACGAGTGCGTCATAGACCGCCATATCTCCATGCGGATGGTATTTTCCAAGGACCTCCCCCACAATCCGCGCGCACTTTTTGTAGGGTTTTCCAGGATCCAAGCCGAGATCTTGCATCCCATAAAGGATTCTGCGGTGAACGGGCTTGAGCCCATCGCGCACATCGGGCAGAGCGCGCCCGACGATAACGCTCATCGCGTAGGAAAGATAGGAGGCTTTGACTTCCGCTTCGATTTCGCGCGGAACGATTTTTTCGCCAAGGGTATACATCGTCAAATATCCAGCTCCTTCACCTCAAGGGCGTGCTCTTCGATAAACTGTTTTCTGGGCTCGACCGCATCGCCCATGAGCGTCGTGAACACGCGCTCCGCTTCCACGGTATCCTCCAGCATGACTTTAAGAATGGTGCGCTTGGCCGGGTCCATCGTCGTATCCCAGAGCTGCTGGGGGTTCATTTCCCCTAGACCCTTATAGCGCTGAATGCTCATCCCCTGCCGGCCCTCATCCTGAATGGCCAAGAACGCTTCCCGCAAACTGCCGAAAGTTCGTTCGGTTTTCTCATTGCTGAGCTTAAAAACGGGCTTGCCCTCGCTGGCAAAATAGTCTTCCAAAGACAGATCCAGCTTCTCCAACCGCTTTCGAAGCTCATCGAATTCTGAAGCCTCGAAGAGCTCAACCAAATGCGCCGAGCCGCTGATGGAAGATTTCTCCAACTCCTCCATATTCAGGTCGTAGCGCTCAGAAAGCTTCGCTAGCTCATCGTCGGTAAAAGCAAAATGTTCTTTCCCTTCGGCCTTAAGATAATAAAGGGGGAGTCCCTTCTTTTTGTCGAATTGCTGGAAATAAACCGCCGGGTCGATGCGGTGGCGCTGCATGCTTCTTACCAGAGGCTCCAGCTCCGAAAGCACCGAGAGCAGCTCTAGCAGGCCTTTGTCTTTGAGCGTCTTCTTGCTCTTTAAGTGCGCAAGGATATGTCCCTCAGCTCCTAATTCCAGCAGCATCCGCGACATTTGCTCATCGGTCTCGATGTATTCTTCCCGTTTGCCCCGCTTGATCTTGTAGAGGGGCGGCTGGGCAATATAGACGTGGCCGTTCTCGACAAGCTGCGGCATCTGCCGATAGAAAAAAGTCAAAAGCAGCGTGCGGATATGGCTTCCATCGACGTCCGCATCAGTATTATGACAACAGATGCCGCCCAATCCGCTGATGAACGTTTCATCCGGATCAATAGAGAAGTCATAAACTTGCGCTGCTGGAGCGCGCACCTGCCGGATAGAGACAACTGGAAGGCCGATCAGGTCTCCCGGCCCGGCAACAAAACTTCTATTGAATCCTGAGGCCTGGACTCGCTGAATGCGCTTTACCAACGCCGGCGCTTTGTGGTGATCGCACCACACACGCTCCAGTTTGCGCAAGTCCTCTTTTGCTGAGATGGCAATTGTATAAACGGGGTGTTTCGTCGTGATAAGCTTCCCACGGATATGGCCAGAAGGTGCTCCCGAAGGCTGTCGCAGATTCAAGGACGGGACGATGTCCAGTCCTGATAATAAATAACAAACCCCCGCAGCGAGATCTCGAGATACCGTAACGAACTGGAGGTTGGTGGATAACGACCCATCGCCCAGGAAGTAAGCCCGAAGAAATTCGAGCTGAAGATCTTGAGAAACATTGAATACCAAGTCTGGGATCCGTTTGGTTGAAGCGCTACAAGGACCTAATTTCAAAATCTGCCGAAATAGCGCAGAAATGGCTCGATGACGTAGCGTCACTTTGTACGCCCGCTCACTCGAGCCGCGGTAAATAATGGGTGCAAGTCCAAAAAGACGTTTTGACGATTCAATGAGTTCATCAAGATAGGGGCGGTCTGTTATCCCCATCGAGAAACTCACGCCGTCGCGCCACGAACAACTTCCCTCGGCGACGAACCAACCCAAAAGCAACATGAGATCTCTGCTTACAGGAACCATTCTAGGAATGGCTACCTGGCTGTAGTGGGTTGGAGCAATGGTGATCGAGTGGCCATTCAAATGTTCGAGATCAGACTGCGTGAGGTCGTTAAGCCTCATCCAAGGTTTCACGCGATTAGCTCCTGAGCCGCGATACGTTCTCTTCCATGTCCGATCTAAACGCGAAGCGACTATCTTAACGCGAGGAAGCAGTGTACTGACGTCAATACCCAGTGTTTGCGCGTGTTTGGTAAAATGACTCTGCGTGGGTCGGCTCTTTCCTCGCTCCCAGCACGAGAGGGTAATGGGTTGTTTGACGCCAATGGCGGCGCACAACGCCTGTTGGCTCATCGAACGGCTAAGACGTGCCAATTTCAACTCGGCCCGAACATCGCTAGGGACCTCCACACGAGATTCGACGAATTCCGGTCGATGACGATACTGCGTTCGTACCCGTTCTTGCAAAAGCTCGACCACGCCTTTGCCCCAAAGCCAAAGCTCCCCCCGTCCCTCTTCTTGACCACATCTTACAAGTTCCTTAACAAGATCAATGGACGTAGGAGTGCGGCCATTGAGTGTAATGCGTCTAGGGGCTGCCAATAAATCTCCGGGACGAAGCTGGGCCCCTTGCTTTAAACAAAGTGCTCCATTTTCTAATACGAACACGCTGTGCGACCCCGTCACCTTGATGCGCCGCCCATACCGCGTGATGATTTCATAGAGGGGCTCCGCAATCGGGTGCCTAATGGCACGCTTAATGGGTACAAATCGGGTCTGCCCCGTTACTGGGTCGAAACAAACAACTCGGAATCGCTGCGCGTCCGTTTGTTTCTCATAACAGCTATCGATGAACTCTCCAATGTGAACGTACGAAATGGTTCCCCGCTCATCTTGAATCAGCGTCGGCTCATCTCCAGCAACACTCATCACGATCGCCTTGTGATAACGTAGCTTCTCTAAGTTGAACTCATTCCCAATTCCACACCCTAAGGCGGTAATCAGTGTTCGGATCTCTTCATTGGTTAGGACTTTCTCGAGCCTTGCTTTCTCGACGTTAAGAATTTTCCCTTTGATCGGCAATATGGCTTGGAACCGACGATCCCTTCCCTGCTTCGCGCTATTGTGCACAAAGACCCCGCTCGCTAGGGCAAAGTTGTGCGTCTTAGGAACTTCGAGATCATAAACATCTATGCGCTCGGTGCGCTTTTTCACTGCGACCACTTTATGATTAGCCATTCGGGCTGCTTCATGAAGCCGTTGCTCATCACCCTTGTTGAAATCCATATGGTGCCTGTGTGAGGTTTCCCCCTCTTGATAGATTCCGTGGCTGATATTGTATTCATCCGCCAGTAAATGGGTAAAAATCCACCGCCTCTCGGATGGGTCAAATACCATTTCATACCCGTCGATAGTGATCCGCTTCCCCATACGGGATAACTGTCGATACAACGGCATAAGGGAGTCGCCCGGTTGTAAGGTCTCTGCTGGATGATAGACTCCGTCTCTCATCATAAACAGATGGTCTGGCGTACAAGTAATTCGTTCGCCATTGTCTAGGACAACTTCTACAACTTCAGCGTTTTTGCGCGTCCTCCTAGGATGGAGAATCTGTTCGACACCAATACGCCCGTCAGAGAGAATCGTGTAACAGAAATTGCACTTACCCTGCTCCCATTCTTCAACAAGCGCTTCAAAGGACAGTGCTCTGCCGTCTGTAAGCGCCACCTTAGTATCTGCCGAAAAACACCCACCGGCTGAGTCGCCTTCTACGATGTAAAGCTCGCACAGGGCCGAATCGCGCTCGGAGCAATCCGCAAGCTTTCCGGGCAAAGCACTGGATTCCAACAGTCCTTTGCGGCGGACCAGTTCTCTCTCATGCCGCGCGCGCTCTCGTGCTCGCGCCTCCAAGAGGCATTTATCCGCGACTTTATTGGCAACCGAGGGGTGCTCCTCGAAAAAAGTAGAGAGCTTGTCGTTGCAAACAGACGCTACGATTCCTTCAACCTCAGGGCTGCCTAGCTTTGCCTTGGTCTGTCCCTCGAACTGCGGCTGAGGTACCTTCACGCTGACAACGGCCGTCAATCCGGCACGCGTGTCCTCGCTTTCAATCTTAAGGTTGTCCCCTTTAAAAAGATTTTTGGCCTTGCAATAGTTGTTGATGGTCCGCGTGAGGGCCGATTTGAAACCGGAAAGGTGCGTGCCTCCATCAACGGTGTTGATGTTATTGGCGAATGAAAAGAGGTGCTCCGCGAATCCATCGTTGTATTGCAGCGCGATTTCAACCGTCACATGCTCCCGTTCATCCTCGAACGTAATCACGTTGTGCACGGGATTTTTATTCTTGTTCAGGTGGCCGATGAATTCCTTGATTCCCCCCTCGAATTGATATTGCACTTCTTTGTCGCTGCGCTCATCTTTAAGCTTGATGGCCAACCCGCGATTGAGGAAGGCCAGCTCGCGCATCCGGTTGGAGAGCGTATCGAAGTTATAGGCCAGCCCCTCCTTGAAAATTTCCTTATCGGCTTTGAATACGATGCGCGTCCCAGTGCCCGCTGCCTTGCCGACGACGGTAAGCGTGGATACGGGCTTGCCGCGCGCGTAGCGCTGGCGGTAGATCTTCCCGTCGCGCTTGACCTCCGCCTCGAGCCACTCAGAGAGCGCATTGACCACAGAAACGCCAACTCCATGCAGCCCTCCGGCGACTTTATACGTTTTGCTGTCGAATTTCCCGCCGGCGTGCAACTTGGTGAGGACAACTTCGAGCGCGGATTTCTTCTCGGTCTTATGCAGGTCGATGGGGATCCCCCGTCCATCGTCGGTGACCGTGACGGAATTGTCGCGCTGGATGGACAATTCGATGTGCTTGCAGAATCCGGCCATCGCCTCATCGATGGAGTTATCCACGACTTCTTCCACCAGATGGTGCAGCCCGCGAACCCCGGTATCTCCGATATACATCGCGGGCCTGCGCCGCACAGCCTCCAGACCTTCTAACACTTGGATGCTGCTGGCATCGTAGGCGGTACTCGATGATTCCGCCTTGCTTGGTTTGACCGCTTTGGGCTCGTTACTCTTGGCCTGTTTCATCTTTGCTGTACTTACCATGAATGAGCCTCATCCTATTCGTTTCATCCGCTTGAGGAGTGTTTTGGTCCGGGTGAGCGTTCGATAAAGGCTGTTGTCTCTTAAGACCGCGCGGCTGCTGACGCGATGCTCGGAAGAGACAACGACTGCGACGATCTCTTGCGTTCGTAGCACGGCATTTCGATCAATGAGATATCCCATCAACTCGTAAAATTCGACGGCTCTCCCGGCCGGATGATGATTTCTTCCGCCTTGTCTTGCGTGGCCGCTTTCAAAAAGCGAAGCAGCTGCGGGATTTGGTAGCGCAGCGTAAAGCTATCCCCCGGCCGCTCCACTAAAACCGTCAGCCGTCCGCTGCGGAAACTGACCGGTCGGGTGTGCGCTGCCAAATCATTCCCTACCCAGCGCGGCCAGCTCTTTTGGATTTCAAACAAAACCCCATGTTGCTTCCGCAGGTGCTTTAGGGTGCGGGGCAACAGCTCTCCTAAGGGCTCAGGATTGGTCTGATGCATGGAGTTAGGCCACCTTCATCGGTAAAACCAAATAGGTAAACCCAGGCAACCGAAGCACCGCTGGCCTATCAGGACTGGAAAGCTCGATATAAATTTCCTCCGTGCGGGTTACTTTTAGCGCATCGATCCAGAATTCAGGATTAAACGCAACGCGCATGGAGTTGCCGCTGTAAGCCACATCCAGCTCCTCGCGCACGCTTCCTAACTCCGAAGATTCCTTTGAGACAACGAGCTTGTTTGCGCTTAACTCAAACGTCACCGCCTGAGAAACCATGGTCGTCATCAGGCTCGCTCGGCGAATGGCGTCGATCAAAGCGCTCCGGCGGCAACCAAAACCGGCTTTTATGGGAGCGGGGACCACTTTGTCATACTGCGGGTATTGCCCCTCGATCAACCGCGTCACAATCGTGATTGCGCCGAATCGGAATGTCAACTGGTTGTCTTTTAGTGGGGCGATTACCACGTCTTCCATTTCTTCCTCTTGGAGCAATCTGCCTAATTCACGAATCGTTTTGGCGGGAACAACCACTTGTAGCGGCTGTTTCGCAGGCTGAGTCAGCGGTGTTTCCGCAAGGGCCAACCGCCGCCCATCCGTTGCGACCATAACCAGCGCATCTTTTTGAGAAACCAGCAAGGCACCGTTTAGAATAAAGCGAGTTTCCTCGACCGACATCGCATGGGCGGTTAACTCCACGAGGGATTTCAGCGCCTCCTGCGGCACCCGGAGCATCTCGTCCGATTGTGCTGGGGGCAGAATGGGGAAATCTTCCGGTGGAAGCCCTGGGATGCGAAACGTGCTGCCTCCGCAGCTTACGGTCGCGGTGTGGTTTTTCTTCGCCTCAAGCAAAACCGATTCTTCCGGAAGCTCTCGGACAATCGCCGTCAATTTTCTTGCAGGAAGTGCCACGGCTCCTTTTTCGCCAGGCTGGGCAAGTGGAAATCGGCACTGGATTCCTACATCCAAATCTGTTGCCGTAAGAGTAATTTCTTGCTCGGTGGATTCCAAAAGCACGTTGGCCAGAATCGGCAACGTGCTTCGATCGTTGACTGCCCGTTCCACCACTTGCAGTGTTTTGAGAAATTGCGGTTTGGGTATCGTTAAGCGCATCCGGTCTCCTATAAGAGATATCCACAGAATCCTGTGTATTCTTCGGCGTTTTCTATTATTCTCTTTTAATTAAAAAAACTAGTCGTTGTAGTACGTAGGACTTGGGGATTTGTGGAACTCTCTAATCTTCTTCCTTGGTTCTCGATGAGGATACGACAAGCTGATGCAACCGGTCAATCAGGGATTTCTTGTTGAGATCCTGTGCAATTTCACGTTCAATCTTGGAAATGGCATGCAATACGGTGGTGTGATCCCGCCCCCCGAAGGCGCGCCCGATTTCTGGAAGAGACGCTTCCGTCAGCCGTCGGCACAAAAACATGGCAATTTGCCGAGGCTCAAGAATAGAGCGCTGCCGACGCGCTCCACGGATGTCGCCCATCTCAACGCGGAAATGCGCTGCCACCAATCGCTGAATTCCCTCGACGGTGACGCGCGCGCTTACCTCGCGCACCATATCTTTCAGCACTTCCCGCGCCACTTCCGGCACCAGGGGTTGGTTAAAGAGACCGCAATAGGCGGTAACGCGGATGAGGGCGCCTTCTAACTCTCGGATGTTAGAAGTGATTTGGTGCGCGATAAAATCCGTAACCATATCCGGCACCGAAACCTGCGCCTCCTGCGCTTTTTTGCGAAGGATGGCAATGCGCGTTTCCAAATCCGGAGACTGGATGTCCGTAACCAGTCCCCATTCAAATCGGGACACCAGGCGCTCTTCGAGCCCGGCGATCTCCTTCGGCGAACGGTCGCTTGAAATCACGATCTGCTTATGCGCGTCATAGAGCGTATTGAAAGTGTGGAAAAATTCTTCCTGCGTTGCTTCTTTCTGGGCGATGAAATGGATATCGTCCACTAAAAGGACATCGACCGTTCGGTAACGATCGCGGAATCGCGTGGTGGTTTTGGTTTGGATCGCCGCAATCAGCTCATTGGTGAATCGTTCGCTGGAAGTATAGACAATCCGGCGCGTGCCCCATCGACCCAGGATTGCATTTCCGACGGCCTGCATGAGATGGGTCTTGCCCAGTCCAACGCCACCGTAAATAAAAAGCGGGTTATAAGCTTTCGCGGGAGATTCCGCGACAGCCAGCGAGGCCGCATGGGCAAAACGGTTGCTTGGTCCTACGACAAAACGATCGAAGGTCAACTTGCTGTTAAGTCCGTGCCCCCACTCGGTTGCGGTTGGGGTAGCATGGGTTGGCGCGGTTGTGGCTTTTTCCGAACGAGGAGTTGAGGCCACCGGATTGGGTTTGGCAAGATTTTCTATGACAGAGGCGATGGAGGGGGTTTGGGACACCGTGACCTGGACTTGCCTTTGTCCGCAGCAAGAGCGCAGCGCCTCAGAATAATGGGTGGCCACCCAGTCGCGGAAAAATGGATTGGGCGCTTCCAGGATAACGACCGTGTCGCTCACAGAAGCCACGGCCAGCGGTTCTATCCACCGGCTTACCACTTCGGATCCAAGGCGAACTTTAAGAGATTCCTTGGCTTGTG
>JACPAW010000007.1:13693-15129 GCA_016180605.1 Candidatus Omnitrophota bacterium
CCCGACTTTTGCACAGTTTCCACAGTTTTTACACAGGGTAGCTTTAGGCTTGGTGCAGAAGCAGCCCTATCTTTCTTTACTTGCAGGCCACTGCTATTATATCGTTTTCTCATTTTCTCTCAAGCGATTTCTCCTTGATTCGGCCCCTCTAGGTTCGTATAATATTTTGTCTTGTTGTCTAACCTGCTTGCTGCGGTTTTTATGACGGGGATTAATGAAAAAACATATACGCAACGTTTCCAATCGCAAGCGCTCGCGAGTTCATGGATTTCTCAAACGGATGAGCGCTCGCGGCGGCCGAAGGACGCTCAACCGTCGTCGACAAAAAGGCCGCTGGCAACTGATTCCCGGATAAGTCGTGCCGTACGGGCATCTTAAACGCACGGAGGCATTCGTAGCGGTCTTTCGTCGAGGAAGATGGTCGCGTGGCACACATCTATCCGTGGGAGTCCTCGGGAATAACCTTAAAGCCACGCGCATTGGAATTCGCGTGCGACGCGGTACAAAACCAGCCGTTTTACGCAATCGCCTTAAACGGCAAATACGTGCCGCTTTGAGTTCCCAGAGATTTGCCGCTGGAGTGGATGTTGTAATCGTGATTCATCAGAAAGCGGAATTAGCAGGAAGCCGTGATTGGGTTAAGGAGCTTGATGGGTTATGCAAGAAGCTAAAAGTGGCCTGCTGAATATTTTGTTAACGCTTATTAGAATATTTCGTAATTTATTTCCCCACATGATATTACATTCATGCAGGCACCTTCCAACCTGCTCCGAATATGCGCGTTTGGCTATTAATCGGCACCCCTTACCCAAAGCAATAGCAGTCATTTGTCGGAGGCTCTTGCGCTGCCACCCCTTTGCCCGCCCCAGAATTGACCCCGTTATCTGATGGACCGCCGGTTTCTGGCTGCTGCAGTCATTTCTGTGGTTTTCCTCTCCGCCTATGCATACGTGATGGGGCGGTTCTTCCCCTCTGCCAGCGCACCCAAAACGCTCTCAACCCCCCAGACCAACGCGAATGAAGCCGATTCGGTTCCAACACTTTCATCCCGCGAGCCAACCCCAGCAAATTTACAACCCATTGAGGAAGAGGAAGTTATAACACTAAAAACAAACGCGATTGCCTTTCAAATTGGTAAGAAAACAGGGACCTTACAAAGAGTAGAATTCCTGACTCAGTTTGCGGATGGTTCGAGTGAGCGAATCCTGGTAGCCTCGACCTATCCATTGATGAGTATTAGAGATACAGTATCTGACTTCGTTTGGTCCTACAAAGAATCCAGCCATGCTCATGTGGTTTTTGAGGCGGTTAACAGCAATCAGGAAAGATACCATATCTCTTATAATTTATTAGAGGACAAAGCAGTTTTGAGCTTGTCCGTCAGCAAATACCGAAAAGACAATGACGCTTCCCTGCTGATTTCAAGTTCGTGGCAG
>JACPAW010000008.1 GCA_016180605.1 Candidatus Omnitrophota bacterium
GTCACGGGTTTTCCGGAATCGCGCAGGGATGGTGAAACTGGCAGACACGATAGGTTGAGGGCCTATTGCCGCAAGGCGTGAGGGTTCAAATCCCTCTCCCTGCATTTTAACTTGATATGAGGGATTTGAAGAGAGCCACAAATGAGAGCACACAGCAGACAGCACTCAGCACACAGACTGAGCACACAGTATCCAGCACACAGCACACAGATTAGGACAGGAATTTTTACTGTGTGCTGTTTGCTGTGTGCTGTATGCTGAGTGTTGATTGCTGTTTGCTAGTTAGACAATTTTCATCAAGATTATCTTGACAACTTGTTCTACCCTTGTTAGTGTGTGTCTAGTTATTATTTGCAGCATCTATTGGCAAAAAAACGGCCCGTAAAAGTGTATTCGATACACACAAGGGTTCCCCTCAAAGACGAGGGGGAAATGTCTACGAGAAAAGCGCAAGGATGTTTTTCCCCCAACGACTGGGTGTCATTGGGGGTTTTATTTTAGTCGGAACACGGCAGTCGGAACACGGCACAGGGGGGTGCTGGCGTGAATAAGCGGCTACTTATCATTGCTTCTGTTTTAGGAATTACCTTGGTTGGTGCATTAGCGGCGGAGCATACCTATTGCAACATGGTAGAGCGCCGCTACGCGCAATTGGAAACGACACAGCAAACCATTCATCACCAGGTGGGAAAGATTTTGCAAGCACACCAGCAGGCACGCCATGAGCTTCAGGAGGAGCAACAGCGCAGCCAGAAGTTATCGGAAGCACTGACATTGGCACAGAGTAAATTGGAAGAAATGACGACTCGGGCTACTGAAGAAGCGCGCAGCGTGCAGGATCTTCAATTGCGCTTGGCCGGGGTCCATGAACAAATGAGCCAATTGCAAGGGGAGCTGGCTAGCGTGTTGCGCGAACGACAAACGAGCAAAAATGCTTCTTCAACCGTTCAATTGGATCGAATCATTGTCAGCCAAGAGGGTGCACCAGAACTTCAGGGCCGGGTCTTGTCCGTCGACCGGCAATGGAAATTCATTGTCGTGGATTTAGGTTGGGATGCGGTTCGGATCGGCGATGTAGTTTCCATATTTAGAAACGGAAAACTCTTGGCCAAGGCACGTATCGAGCGCGTGCAAGAGGGTATTAGTGCTGCGAGTTTCTTGCCGGATTGGGAGCATGCGGAAGTTGAAACAAACGACTTGGTAAAACTGCTCTGATGAAGGTTGCACGCAAGGCAGCCTTTTTGTGCGTATGGGTAATTAGCTTTAGCTGCTTTGCGGCAAATGGGTTCAGTCAGGCGGCAGAAACAACTGATCCTGCCCCTCAAAATACCACCCGGATCCTCTTGAAAATCGGATCCGCAGATCCTTTAGCCGTACAAGCTACTTACCAAGATTCCCCTCCGACCATTAATATTTCTTTTCCAGGGCAAACGGTCATGGGTTCCGTGCCGGAGCGAACGGTGTTTGCCCGCGGCCCTGTCCGTTCCATACTCGCCCGTTACGAGTCTTCTCAGGAGAGTGCCGAGCGATTCTTGCGCGGCCTCCAAATCGTGCTCAGTGGTGCTTTCCCTTATCGAGTCCGTTCGGAACCAAGTCAAGTCGTGGTAGAGTTGGATCACCCCGCATCGTTTGCCAGCGCTGCGTTAGAAGTACAGATCCGCCGCGGCACGATCATCCAAGGAAGGGAGCATCGGCAAGTAAGCGAGCGTTTTCGTGCGATGCAAGCGGCTCTTGACCAGGCCCTGCCTACGCCGTGGAGCTTCCATTTAGAGCAAAAGCAGTCCTCCATGGTAACGACGGTACCCAAGGCGCAGGCGATAGCACTCCTGCAGCCGCCTCAGACCAGCTTTGGTTCCCAAGCAACAGGGAAATTTTTGCCACAACCAAGCTTAAGCCAAGCCAGTTTCGTGATCATGTTTTTTGGATTGGCTGCTTTGACCATCTGGCTCTTTTTTATAGGCTTGGTATCCTCTGGAAGCCGTCGGCAAAAGACGCAACGGGTCGCTTCGCGCGTGCCTTCCGGTATCGTGTTGATGGACCAGCTGGTATGGCGGGCATTCGAGCAGCAAGGCTATCGATTAATCTTGGAGCAGCCATTTGGGGAAGGTTTGTGCGCAACGGTGCGTTTGATGGCCAAAGATAATACGACTGCCGCACTATGCGTGTTAAGCGAAGGAGCGTTGGTTGAGAAGCAGACGATAGACCGTTGTGCCCGGGTCTGTCGAGCGCTCAATGCCCCGAAGGCTTTTCTCGTGGCTCCTGCAGCTTTTACGGTGCCGGCTCAGCGCGTGGCTCAGGAGCGGGGCTTAACGCTGATTGGTCGGGATCAACTGACAGAGCTTCTTGGAACGGGTGCCAAGCAAGAAGCGCTGGCACAGCAACTAGCACGGCAAAACGCGCAACTGAGCCAGACGCAAGAGGTGCTCCAGCAGTCCGTGACCGAAGCGGATTTATTACGGCGCCAGCGCAATGAGGCGAGTTGGTACTTGGGGGAGGAGCGGGCAAGGTCAGCCCAGGTGGCTCTTCAGCTGGAGGAGTTGCAGGAGCAGTTGCGTCGCCATCAGGATGCCTGCCACCGACTGGAACAGGATGTGTTGACATGGCGTCAGCGCTGGGATGAGAGCCAGTGGTATCTCGGTGAAGCACGAGTCCGGATCCAATATTTAGAAAACCAATGGGCCTCGCTTTCCGAAATGGCCAAACAAGCCGAATGCCTGGCACAAGAAAAAGAGCAGATCAGCGAACAGCTAGCAGAAGAGCAATCTAAACGCAAAGCTGCAGAAAACACAGTTGCAGCACTTAAAGAGCAATTAAATCAAGCGCGGCAGTCGCTGGAGCGGCTTGGGTATGAATTGAATCGCTGGCAGACGCTCGGTGAGCGTCGCCGGAAGCAGCGAGTCCTTCCGCAGGATTCAGGGGTGGAAATTCTTCTTGGAGAAACGGAAGAACCGGTGCGAGGCTCTCTTAAAGATGTCAGCCTAACCGGTATCGGAATCGAGACCAGCCAGAAGCTCCCAGAGGCATCCGGGTTTTCCTTGCGCTTGTCATTGCCTGGCATGGAGCCGGTTCTGTGCCGTGCCCGCCGTGTGTGGCAAGACGAATCTCAAAATCAACGCAATATCTGGCGAAGTGGGTTTCAGTTCTCGCGGCTTTCCAGAGATTCTCGAAAGTGCATTCGTGCATCCATCCGACAGATAGCGTCGGCTTAAGCCTTTCATATGCAGGAGCGGCGCACGATCGTTCGCATTCCTCATCGCTTAAGGGTCCCTTATTGTCCTGTCCGAGATACACGCATCCGGGATGGAAAAATAGAGGACTTAAGTGAGCGCGGGGCACGCCTCGTCACTCGCGAGGACCACGCGCAAGATGAGAAAATTGCCGTCTCGGTGCCGCTTTCCGGAATGGCCGATACCGTCACTCTTACGGGCCGTGTGCGCTGGTCGCTTAGCCCTTTGCGTCGCCGGCATGTACTGGGTGTGGAATGGTTGCTTCTTGAAGAACCCACGCGTCGCCGGCTCCATCAATTTCTTCTTCAACGCTCTCGCGAAACCGGAAATCTGCCAAGTATAGTTGCCGTAAAGCCTGCGCTGCGGCCCAATAGACTGCGCAGGATCCGTTCCGTTCTGTTCCGTTTGGCACTTGCTTTGATAATTCCTGCCGTTTCTCTATGGATATTCTCGCTGCGCGATTCTCAGCAGCAGCTTTTGACACTGCTCAACCAGCGTGAGGCGCTTGTTCAAAGTCTATCCAATCGGGCCTTGGTGCTACAGGAAGCTTTAGGCTCTGCCCAGGTTCATTTGAGCACGACAACCGGAGAAGTCAATCGGCTGACACAGGAAGCGGATACCATGGACCAACAAGTCCAGCAGCTCGCTCAGGATGTAGCAGGGGTAGTGGCCTCGCATCAGAATATCACCGAACAGCGCGCCCTTCTGATTAAAGAGCTGCAGCAGAGGGAAGAAGAGCGCTCCTTATTGGCGCAACGGCTGCTATCCCCTCAGGAATTGGCGGTAGCGATCCAAGAAGCCATTGCAAGAAGAGAAAAAGAGCGGCGTGAATCCATCCAGAAAGAACGAAATTCTCACCGCCCCTTGAGGCAAAATCAGGGATATCTTGTGGGTAGGCCCCCTCTGAACGATTAGCTACGTCTTTCCTTCACGCAGATACTGCGCTCAAAAGTCTTCGCGTAGGTTTTTAGCTCCGCACTCATTCTGGCGATTTGCTCAGGCGTTTTCGGACTTTGAGGGCTGCTCGTCACGACGGTGATGGAAACAGAAAGCAGAGGGAGGCGCACCTGCTGTCCCTTGCGGTCGGTATGCAGCAAGTATCCGCGTTTTACGTCTTCCTTGCTATGAAGAGTCGGTATCAAGGCCTCGAATTTACGGATAATCGTATCGCAAAGGGAATCGGAGGGCGAGTGGGTAATAATCAAAAAGTCATCGCCTCCAATGTGCCCGACAAAATCCTCCGGGCTGCCGTGCGCGCGCGATGCTTCAAGCAGGATGGCAGCGGTTTGACGGATGACCTCATCTCCCTGTTTGAAACCGTAATGATCGTTGAACGCTTTAAAGCGATTGAGGTCGATGTAGCAGACGGAAAAAGTTTCTTTTGCTCCCAGCCGGCGTTCTAATTCCCGCTGAATAGAAGGATTTCCGGGAAGCTTGGTTAAAGGATTGGCTTCTAGTTCGACGGTGGTACGGCGCAACACCATTTTCACCCGAGCCAGCAGTTCCTCGGGTTCAAAGGGTTTTGTGAGATAGTCATCCGCACCCGCATTGATTCCTTGCACCTTATCCTGCAATTCGCTTTTTCCGGTAAGCATGATTACAGGCAGATGCTGGAGGAAAGTATCCTGGCGCAGCTTTTCACAAATTTGAGGTCCCGTCAATTCTGGCATCATGTAGTCCAGGATGGCTAACACGGGGGTGTTGCTGCGTATCGATTCAAGGGCCTGTTTTCCATCAGCTGCTTCTTGAACCGTATAGCCTGCCATCTCCAAGATTGATCGGAGAATGTCTCGCAAATCCGGATCATCATCGGCAACCAAGATAATGCCGGTGGAAGTTGCGGGAGTCATGCTTTTCTCATCCTGTCGGCAAAGTGAGGGTAAACGTGCTGCCCTTGTTTTTCTCGGAGGCTACCTGAATCGTTCCATGGTGCGCTTCTATAATGCGTTTGACCAATGCCAGGCCAAGGCCCGTGCCGCGGATCTGTTGGTTGACTGGGTCGTTAGCGCGGTAGAATTCCTGGAAAAGCTTGGGCAAGTCCTCGGCTGAAATTCCACAGCCTGTATCGCTGACCGACGCGGTCAGCGTGCCGTTTGCTTGACGGAATCGGAGATGTATACGGCCGTTGGGTGGGGTGTATTTGATGGCATTGGAGAGCAGGTTCACGAAGACGCGCTGCAAATGCTGCGTATCTCCCGTCAAATGAGTGACATTGCCGTGTTCTACGTCATAGCGGATTTGTTTGGACTCCATCTGCGGGTTAATGACATCTTGAATACTGCCTAGGAAGTCATCGATCGGGATTAATCGTTGCTCCATCGTGATCCTTCCGGATTCGATCCGTGCGATGTCCAACAGGTTGCTGATGAACGCCGTCAGTAAATCCGCATGCTTTTCGATTTTTCCAATGCGCTCCTCTTGTGGATGAGATAAAGAACCAAATTGTCCGGTCAACAGCAGAGCCGCATAGCCTTTGATGGCAGCCAGGGGAGTGCGTAATTCATGGGAAACGGCGGAAACGAAATCGCTTTTGGCCTGATTTAAACGCATGAGGGCTGTATTGACCTGAGCCAACTCGCTGGTGCGCTCCTGGACTTTATGCTCTAATTCCTGTTGCGAGGTCCAAGCTTTTTCGTATAACGCTGAATTTTCAACTGCGGTGGCCAGTTGATTCGTTAGGATCGACAGCAGTTCCTCATCCGCACGAAGATTACCCGCAGGTCCGCCTGAACGTCCCAGGATCAAGCATCCAGAAGGGCCGGTATGCGGAATGATGCTGGCGACGACGGCAAATGTGGCATGAAGCAGCTCCAGCAGCCGTTGTTGAGATGGCTGAGTGGAGATACCTTCTTGCAGGGTCAGAGGCGAAGTGGCGCTCATCATCTGCTTCAAGAGCCCGCTTTGAACCAAATGGTCCCGCACCGCTTCTCCAAGAGTTTGCTCGATTCCTACCAGCGAATTCCAGCTGATTGATCCAGAGGAATGGCACATGCCAAGCAGTCCTATTTCAAAACCAAACGATGCTACGGTGGGAATGTCCAGCTTGCTGTATATTTCCTCGGGCCGCAGACTGACGGCAAGCTGGCGCCCTAGTTCATGCAGCGACATAAGCGATGCCAAGCGCTTATCCAGCTCTTCTTGAATCCGGTGAAGCTCAAGGTCTGTCCGAATAATGAGTTTGGCTTGTTCGTCAAGCTGCTGATAAGCGGTTTGCAACTCGCGTAATTTCCCCACCTGTCGTCTTGCTAGCTCGATCTTTAAGGCTAGATAAGCCAACGACCCCAGTACCACGGTTGCCATGCCTAATGCCGGCCCGCCGCCTGCCTCAAATGCTAGGGTCAGCGTTCCTAAAATGCCGATTGTGAGCACAAAATAAATCCAATAATGCATGGCTCTAAGTCCCCAGAGCGATGATCAAGATAGAACCTGTTTGGTTTGCCGTTTCGTAGCCACTGGCAGTCTGCAGTGGTACTTGTTCCCCATAGGTGTAGCATCCTGCCAGAGGCACTGATTGCCCGATGACACTTTGGATCATGGCAATTTCTTGCGCTGCTTGCTGCGGTCCCAGCAATCGTTTACGAACGGCGGCGTCGAATACCAAGATACCGGAAAGACGGTTTACCGATTGCATGGCTTGCTTCGCTGCTTTGGCGGCAGCCTCTAACACCAGTTCTCGGTTACCGATCATCAGCTGCAAGGTAGATCCTTCACTGACGTCGGCTGTACAGCAAAGGCTTCCCCCTTCTCCAAATCCGATGACATTGCGTAGCAACAGGGGACTGGAAGAATCCGCTTGCCAGCCTAACGGATAAGCAATGCCTTGGCGAGAAAGCCCTTGCTTTTGCATGTGCGCAATGGATTCGTGGCCTAAGTAGTCCTCATAAACGGTTGCTGCCGGTTGTCCATCCAGTTCATAAACGATCGGTCCTGCTGCCTTGGTGACGCGGTGGGGCTTGCTGATGGGTGCAAAACCATGCGCGTTGCCTATGCCAATACAGATGGGTCCGCCAAGAAGTGCCCCGACGACGGCGTTGTGAAGAACGCGTTGTTTGCAATACTGATAGGTTTTGGAAAAACGCATATCGTCTCCAGCCATTCCTCCTACGACGAGAAAACTCGTTCCTAGCACTTCGCATATCCCGCGGACCACATCGCTGTAGCCTGGTGCTAGACCGTCTGCGAACATAAGAAAACAGCTTCGCTGATTGCCTGGAAAATCACGAAGCGCCCCGAATGCTGCTTGTTGACCGCATTCCCTTTGTCGGTCCTTAACGCCTTCTCCTGCACCCACACTACAAGAAAGAGTAGAGCAGGCAAGGAGGATGACCACGCATCCATGGCTTACCGGTCCTGTGGGCAGGATGACCCCAGCACTGCTGCCTCCTAATAAAGGGGTCTTGCCAATCACAGAATGAATGCCCTCTAGCAGCGATTCCTGATGCAAATGGATTGAGCTGAAAGCCAGCGCGAGTTTAGGAGGAGTAACCCCTAGCCGTTCCATAGCACTGGATGCGGCTTCTTTTCCAGCGCGCAGGGCGTCGGCGCGCACGCTCCATCCGATACTCATCGTCAGGGCTTGAGACATCACCGCTTTGAGTATATCTGATTCAGTTCGCTGCTCGCTAGTCCTAACTATTTGCGCGACAAGCAAAAGCAGCTAGATTTGCTTTTTATCGATCGTGCTCGAGGTGTACCGTCGCTGCTTGTGGGCATACAGTGCTTGATCGGCTGCCTCCAAGGTTTTCTCAGGGTCTGGGGATTCTTCGGCCGAGCCGACTCCTACACTGAGGCTAATCGAGGGGATTCCCTCTTGCTTTCCATCAGCAATGGAAATCTGGATGCGTCGCAATTTCTCGGCAACCGAGGAGGCCTGTTCCGTGCTGGTTTCGGGCAGGGCAATGGCAAATTCATCGCCCCCTAAACGTGCGAGGATGTCCGATTGACGCAGCAAGGCTTTTAATTCCCGTGCCACCTGCTTTAAAACCAAATCTCCCGCTGCATGGCCAAATCGATCGTTGACTTGCTTGAACCGGTCCACGTCGATCATAAGACAAGCAAGAGGTCGCTGATAACGTTTGGAGCGCTTATATTCCCACTTAAGCCTCTCCAGAAAAAAGCGGCGATTGTGCAATCCAGTCAGTTCATCGGTGATCGCTAATGTTCGCAGCCGTTGAGTCACTTTTCGCAAAGCTGACGTACGGCGATCCACTGCTCGCTGCAGGACCCAGGCACGCGTGGCTAATAGCCAGATAATAGCGATCGTGCCGATGCCTGCCATCAGGCTCAAAATAATAAGCAGCGTATAGAATGAAGAAAGGGTACGAACCACGTGGGTGCTGGGTGATTGCATTTGCAGTATCCAGCGCAGTGCATCGATGGCAAGAGGACGTTCGATCAATAACGGGGTCGAGGTCGCAATCCAGCTTGCAGATTGGTATAAGACCGAACCATTCTCCAAAATGCGCACCGGATAACGGATGGAAAGATTGGATGTGAAAAAATCGTCTAACAAGGGTTTTGTGTCGAAAGCGCCTACTACGGCAGCATTTCCCAGATCACGAGTGCGAAGCGGCTCCATCATGACGATAAAGATGCGGCCGGAAGTAACGGTGGTAGTGAACGTGGAGGCAACGCGCCAAACCCCGCGCATGCGGCTCCAATTTTGAATCGCTCGGTTCAAAGCCAATTTCTCTTGAGCGGCAAGCGAGCTGGGTCCGACCCACCATGCAGGGGGTTGAGCTTGTTGTACCAGCCCGGTTCCTAAGAGATGCCGAGTGTGCTCTACAGCGCTCTGTCCCAATGCCCGAAGTTGCGGCAAGCTTAAATCGGACCGCCGGTTGAGGGTATCGGCAATCAGGGTAAGAGTGCCGCGCCGGCTTTGTAGCGCGCGTATGAGCTGCTGGCTGGTTTGGGAAATGACGCTTTGGGTATCTCTTTGAAGGGCGGATTGGCTACGCCATCGGGAAAAGGTAATCAGGCCAAGCAATGCCAGGCTGATGATTAAAGTAGCTGCCGCCGCAATCAGAATCTGGCGGTATCGTCGGTGGATGAGAAACGCTCTTCGTAGTCGCGCTCTCTGAGCCATACCTCCATTCTATTCTTGCATGAAGGAGGCGGCAAGTAGAGCGGTGTCGCTTGGTGGGTCGTGAAGCTTTTTAAATGCGCCCACAAATGAAATTTAACATTTGGCGCATTTACCCTGAGCGAAGTCGTGGTTCGACTCCCGCTGGTCGCTCACCACGATCCTGAGCGAGG
>JACPAW010000009.1 GCA_016180605.1 Candidatus Omnitrophota bacterium
CTGCCACAGCACCATCCCACACGTCCTCGCCGCGCCGCACTATCGGCGTCGTCGGCTGCGGCGTGTGGGAGCCCTGGTGCTGTGTCACCCGTCAAATTAGGACAGTACCGAACCTGCCCTTGCCTTGTGAAGTGCCTTTGCGGCGAGTACAATGGAGCCAAAAAGGGGAGGAATCATGCGTTATAGCGTGCGCATTGGCTTAGGTTGTGTGATGGCGGTGCTTATGGCTTCATCCGCAAGGGCGCAGGAAGCAGGGCAATCGCGTCTGATCACGGTCAATGGGCATGCGGAAGTCAAAGTCGTACCCGATGAAGTCATCCTCACGCTCGGGGTTGAAACGCGGGATAAGGACTTGAACGTTGCGAAAGTCAGCAACGACGATCGGGTCAAAAAAATATTCGAAGTGGCAAAGCGTTTTGAGATCGATCCAAAAGATGTGCAGACAGAGCACATCAACATCCACCCGCGCTACCGTGATGATGACGCACGTTCGGAACTCCTTGCTTACTTAGTTCGAAAAACAGTGGTCATCACTCTAAGGGATTTGGCCAAGTTCGAGATGTTGTTAAGTGCTGCCTTGGAGGCCGGAGCGAATTATGTGCATGGAATTGACTTTCGCACCACTGAGCTGCGCCGGCATCGCGATGAGGCCCGTGCACTGGCAATTCACGCGGCTAAGGATAAAGCCGTGGCACTGGCCGGTGAGCTTGGCGAAATCGTAGGACGCGCCCATGCTATCCGAGAGGACCAAGCGACCTGGTGGTCTTGGTACGGCCAATGGGGAACGCAATGGGCAGGCAACTTGATGGCACAAAATGTCATCCCCTCTCCCAGTGCTGATGCTGGGGCAGAAGAAACCACCATTGCTCCCGGCCAGATTACCGTAGCGGCCCTCGTTACTATCGAATTCGAACTTCAGTAGAAATCTTCATTCAGTAGAAACCTTCAGCAGAAACACCGTTTCCATCCCACTCCAATCTTTCGCATTTCCCCCGCTTTCTTCCACATAACAAAGTTGTAATAGAAAAGTCAGTGGCTCGTAACAAAAACTTTGTTATTGTCTCTGCGATCATTGGCGCAAGAAAGCAATTCAAAAAGAATACGAAGCGGAGGCTGAAATGGCTCATTTGCGGATGGGGCGTAGGGAAGCGGCAAATCGGAATGTTGTGGAAACGATAGAGCCGAAATCACATCCCGTACGGTCCTGGGCGGAGGATGAGGATGTCACCCTGGATCCGACGCGCGATTTGTTCTCGATTCAATTTAATGGGAAAAAGCGCAGTGCCGCGTTTGAGGTCACAGGCAATCCATGCCCGATGCGCTCCTCGGTCCTCGCGGAGCTAGATAAGCGGATTCGCAATAAGAGTGCGCGTATTGGCATTATGGGTATGGGTTACGTCGGATTGCCACTTGCGACTGAATTCGCCGAAAGTGGTTTTTCGGTGACCGGAATTGACTTGAATGAAGAGCGCGTCAAGCAGGTTAATGCCGGCGCTTCCTATATACCGGATGTGTCCGGCGATCAGCTCACCTGTCTGGTAACAGCCAAGCGGTTATCAGCGGTGAGCGGATATGAAGTTTTATCCGAGCTAGATGTCATCATCATGTGTGTTCCCACACCGCTTCGTAAAACTCGGGATCCGGATATTTCCTTTATCGTTGCGGCTGCAGAGCAAATTGCCAAACATGCCCGTCCAGGCCAACTGATCATTCTGGAGAGCACGACTTATCCGGGGACGACTCAGGAGGTTATTCTCCCGTTGCTGCAATCAGACGGTTCGCTTAAAGCAGGTCAGGATTTCTGCTTGGCTTTTTCTCCAGAGCGGGTGGACCCAGGCAATGTCCAATTTCCCATCAAACGCATTCCCAAAGTCATCGGCGGTGTGACCCCTACCTGCCAGCAAATGGCCATGCAGTTGTATCGGCAAATCATGCAGAGAGTCGTCTCCGTCTCTTCTCCTACTGTTGCGGAAATGGTCAAGTTGTTTGAGAACACGTTTCGTGCGGTGAATATCGCTCTTGCCAATGAAATGGCGCTTTTGTGCAACAGACTGGGAATCGATGTTTGGGAGGTCGTCGATGGGGCTAAGACCAAACCGTTTGGCTTCATGGCGTTTTATCCAGGGCCAGGCATCGGCGGGCATTGTATTCCAAAAGACCCCATGTACTTGGCATGGAAGGCGAGATTGCACGGGTTCGAGCCGCGTCTCATTGATTTGGCCGATCAAATCAACCGCCAGATGCCGCACCATGTCGTAGGACGGGTTGCGCAAGCATTGAATGACCGCAAAAAATCTTTGAACGGCGCGCACATTCTCCTTATCGGCCTCGCTTATAAAAAAGACGTCAATGATATGCGCGAGTCGCCCACCTTCGAGGTTGCAGAGGCTCTGGTTCAGAAAGGAGCTTCCGTGAGCTACCATGATCCGTATATCCCCAGCGCTGCCTTCAATGGCAACCCCTTGCATTCCACTGCCTTAAGTCCCGAAAGGCTGCAAGCAACCGACTGCGTCGTTCTCTTAACCAATCACACTTCTTTGGATTACGACCAGATCCTGCAACATGCCCCACTGATTGTGGACACCCGTCATCAATACGGGTTAGCCCAGCAGCGCAACGGCCACGTGGTCGGCCTGTAACATCCACCCCCTAAGGAGATGCCATGTGCGGGATTGTAGGGTATATCGGAAATTCCTCTGTAGGACCCATTCTTTTTGAGAGTCTCAGCCGATTGGAATATCGAGGGTACGACTCTGCAGGAATCGCCCTTCTCAATGGCCATGGCATCGAAGTCCACAAGCGGGTAGGCAAATTAAAGGGACTGATAGAGGGGACATCGCAGTTGCCACTTCGAGGACATCTGGGGCTTGGTCACACCCGATGGGCTACTCATGGCGAACCCTCCGAGACCAACGCCCATCCGCATCTCGATTGCCAGGGGCGCTTGGCGATTGTCCATAACGGGATCATTGAAAACTATAGGGAATTGAAAGAGAGACTCCTCGATCAAGGGCATCGTTTCCAGTCTCAGACCGATACCGAAGTTATTGCTCACCTGGTGGAACATTATTCCAGAAGCCTGTCTTTGCGGGATGCTTTCCGAAAGGCGCTGCAAGAGCTGCAAGGCTCCTACGCTCTTTGTCTTTTAGCGACCGATGACCCGGAGCGGCTCTATGGAGCACGGCTCGGAAGCCCCCTTATTTTAGGAATAGGCAAAAACGAGATGTTTTTAGCAAGCGATGTGCCGGCTGTGTTGGGGCGGACGAGGGAAATTATGTATTTAAATGACAGGGAAGTGGTGGAATTGAGCCAGAACTCTCTTCAGATCAGTACGTTGGATGGCAATCCCATAGATCGGCAACCTTCCCGGATCGATTGGGACATTGCCTGCGCCCAAAAAAGCGGTTTCAAGCACTTTATGCTTAAAGAAATCCATGAGCAGCCTAATACCATTGAGCAAACCATCCTCAATCGGCTTGACTGGCAGATCCAGCAGGTGCGCTTTGATGAGCGGACCAACCACTTTCTTGAAAGGCTCAGTCCAGACGAGCAGTTCGTCATCATCGCTTGCGGGACCGCCTACCACGCCGCATTAGTTGGAGAATATATGCTGGAGGAATTCGCCGAGATGGCGGTGGATGTCGATTTGGCCAGCGAATTCCGTTATCGAAAGCCGAGATTAAACCGCCACACGACAGTCTTGGCTATTAGCCAGTCCGGGGAAACGGCGGACACTCTTGCCGGTATCCGGCTGGCGAAGGAGCAAGGGGCGAAGGTATTATCCATCTGCAATGTCGTAGGTTCCTCCGTGGCCCGGGAATCCGACGCCGTCCTCTTCACGCATGCAGGTCCGGAAATAGCGGTGGCTTCGACCAAGGCTTATACGGCACAGCTGACGGTTTTAGCTTTACTGACAATGTATTTGGCAAATGCACGCCAACTTCTTAAGGATCCTGAAAAGCTCCAATTCTTCCGTACTTTCCGTAAGCTTCCAGAATTAGCCCGCTTGGCGTTAAACGCGGAAGCCGACATCCAAAAAATCGCGTTTTTCTACGCCGATAGCGAAAATTTCTACTATCTAGGCAGGAAATACAATTTTCCTTCTGCTCTCGAAGGGGCCCTGAAGCTTAAAGAAATTTGCCCGAAAATCCATGCGGAAGGATACGCGGCAGGAGAAATGAAGCATGGCCCCATTGCACTGATTCGGCCGGGATGGCCTGTTCTTTTCATCGCAACCGACTCTAATGTGTATGACAAGGTGATCTCCAATATTGAAGAAACGCGTGCACGAAAAGCATCGTGCGTGGTCATTGCTTCAGAGGGAAACCGCTCGATTCGTTCCTACGCGGACCACGTCATTGAGGTGCCAAAAACGGAAGAAATCTTTTCACCCATTCTGACAGCCATTCCACTTCAGCTGCTGGCTTATTACATTGCGGATCTTAACGGTTGTGATGTGGATCAACCCCCCAATTTAGCAAAGAGCGTAACAGTGGAGTAACTGTGGAGTAACTACGGAGAGCATTCTATGGATGCCCCAAGATTTTTTACGGATCGGCTGGCGCGTGATATCTGGATTGCCCGATTGAAGAGAAAGGAAGTATCTCACCAGGTGGCTCGGGTTCTGAAATGGCTTCGCCCGGGACTAAAAGTAAAACGCTGGTTTGTGCTTTCGGCAGCAGGAGCTTTGGTTTTTGGTGTCAGTGGTGCTTATCTATTATCGGATTCGGAATTTGCCCCCCGATGGTTCGGTTTTGTAGGAAGCGGGGTGGGTTTATTGGCGATGCTTTTTGGACTGATTATGACGATCCGCTCTCTGCTAGAAGCGGTCTCGCCGCCTTCTCAGCGCGAGTTGGTGGATGTGGTTTTTCAGCGGCGTCATCTGCAGAAGGGGATGAAAATTGTCGCAATCGGAGGGGGAACCGGTTTATCTACTTTCCTGCAAGGGATGAAGGCCTATACGCACAACATGACCGCAGTCGTCACGGTTGCGGATGACGGAGGAAGCTCCGGGCGCTTGCGTGAAGAATTCGGAATCTTGCCCCCTGGAGATATTCGAAACTGTTTGGTGGCATTGGCCGATGCGGAGCCTCTGATGCAGCGGTTGTTTCAGCACCGCTTTGTGGAAGGCTCCGGCCTGCGCGGCCACAGTTTCGGCAATCTGTTTATTGCCGTTTTGACGCAAATGACGGGTGATTTTAAGTACGCCATCCAGGCTGCCAGCCGAGTGCTTGCCATCCGTGGAAATGTGGTTCCTTCGACTTACGCCAAAGTACGGCTGGTGGCCGAGCACGATGATGGCAGCATCACCAGCGGAGAATCCAAAATTTCAGAGGCCCTTCGGCTTATTCGGAGACTTTGGCTTGAACCCAATGACCCGATACCGAGTTCGGAAGCCTTAAGTGCGATTGAGGAAGCGGATGTCATCGTGATCGGACCAGGATCGCTCTTTACCAGTGTGATTCCGAATTTGCTTGTTCCAGGATTGATGGAGGCCATCGTTCATTCCTTGGCCCTAAAGGTCTATGTGTGTAATATCATGACCCAATTCCGCGAAACCCATGGCCTGAGTGCGAGCGGCCACGTGGAAGCACTGATTGCGCATACCCATCCCCAAATCTTTCAAGCCTGCGTGGTCAACACGGCATTGGTGCCCGAACCGCTGCTTTCGATGTATGAGGCAGAACAGGCTTTCCAAGTCGTTCCGGACATCGATCGGATCCAGGCTTTGGGCTATCCGGTAGTCACAGAGGACCTGATCAATGCCAATGACTACGTCCGGCATGACCCTGAGAAATTGGCTCGCTTGATCAGTCAGCTCGCCAAGCCGCGTGCGGAATTTTTGTTGCAGCGGTTTAACGACACCACGGCAGCTTTTTCATTATCCACTCATGTGCTTTCCAATGGAAACTCCAACGGGAGCTTTCATCACGAGGATGCGCTGGCAGTTGGTGGATCCCGATGAGCGCGGTTCAGGATTCTCTTCAAGAGATCGCTTCTCATGAAGAAACATGGAAGGAGGTTTCTTCCGAGCGGCGGCGATACCCGCGTTTGGAACACAAAACCGCCATTGTAGGAACGGTTGGGCCATGGTACCGGCGGCGAAAGCTGAAAGGAATGCTGGTTAACTTAAGTGCGACAGGCATCGCGTTGCGATTTCCGAGGACCGCTTGCCTTGTTCCGGGTGCCCGGCTACGCGTTCAACTGGAAGTGCCACCTCCTCCGGTTCCGTTAGGTTCAGAATCCCATGGAGGGCGCTGTTTCGTATCGGGGTGGATCATGTGGAGCCGACTCTCTTCTGCCGAGGATTTACTTTGCGGCATTCGATTGTCCAAGCAGATCCAAGAGTCCCTTCAAATGCAAGGCTGGGCATGGGCGCGCGCGGTATTGCTCGGCATTGCCGGTTTGTTGCTGGCCATGATCCTTTTTTTGAAAACTTACAACATCAGGTGGTTTTGGTATGAACCTTGGTTCAACTTATATAGTTTGGTGGTGGCAGGTTACATTTTATCGAGAACCCTACTCGCTTTGTTTTATCGGCCACCGAAAGATTGTGGATTTCTACCGACTGTCTCCGTGGTGATTGCCGTTAAAAACGAAGAATCCCATATCGCCGAAACGATCGAGCATTGCTTCCAATCCCGCTACCCTGCTGACCGCATGGAGGTGATCCTGGTGGATGATGGCTCAACCGACGGCACTTGGGCGGCTGTCAGGAAGCTGCTGAGTCGTTTTCCAAATCTACGGACATTTCAGTTTACGACCAACCGCGGCAAGCGGCATGCAATGGCATTAGGTGCGGAACAAGCATGCGGAGAAATTTTGGTATACGTGGATTCGGATAGCTACCTAGATCCGGATGGAATCTATCAGCTCGTCCAAGGTTTTACTGACCCCAAAATCGGTGCCATTGCAGGCCACGTCGAAGTGGTCGTGGAGGAAAGCAACCCGATTTCCAAGATGGAAAGCGTGCGCTATTTCATTTCCCATCGGGTGATGAAGGCGGCAGAAAGCGTTTTTGGCTGTGTCACCTGTTGCTCCGGGGCTTTTTCCGCCTATCGACGTTCCGCTGCCATGGCGGTGTTGCCCCGGTGGCTGAACCAGACGTTCCTGGGCACTCAGTCGACTTTCGGAGATGATCGAAGCCTGACGAATTTTATTTTGCGCGATCATCGGGTTGTTTTCTGCGAAAGAGCTCGTTGCTCCACTTATGTTCCTGCGACTTGGGGAAAGTATTTCCGGCAGCAGCTTCGGTGGAAAAAGTCGTGGTCTCGGGAAACATTGGTCGCTTCGCGAATCATGTACCGCAAGCACCCTCTGGCGGCGATTCCTTATTACGTCGGAGTGATTCTGACGTTATTTGCGCCGCTAATGGTCATCCGCAACGTGATCGTGCTGCCTTTGTTTTATTCCATGAACTGCCTCTCCTATCTTGTCGGGCTCCTGCTGGTTTATCTTTTCTTCTGCTGTATCTACGTTTATTTCACGCGCTCCCGTTTCTGGTACTACGGCCTGATTTTTGCAGGGCTTTATATCGGGGTACTCAGTTGGCAGAACTATTACGCCATGGCAACAGTTTCGAAAACGCATTGGGGGACTCGATGAGTTCTCAGGACCAGGTCCGCTCCGACAGCTATGCCATCCATTGGGTCGTTACCATTGCGGTGATCCTAACTGGCATCATCGCAGGTGTCTATCTCTGGAACCGCCATCCCTCGATTCTCCCCAAGGTTTCGGAAGTATCCCCAGTCGAGGGGGTGGATTGGTTCCAGATCGTTCGAATTCCCGAAGTGCCCGACGATGCAGCAGCAACGGCGCAGGCCGTGAAATGCTTGGAAAGCTGGCTTTCAGAGCTGCGGCGCAGCGGGTTTCAACCAATGCTGCTGTCTACGGTTCTGGCTCAACAAGAACGCGGCAACCGGCTTCCCAAGAAAACGGTCGTACTGCTTTTTCGGCCAGGACGCTTGCATACCTATGAGACCCTTGCTCCCATTCTCCAAAAAGAACAATGTCCTGCCGTATGGTTGACAGACCAAAAAGGAGTGGAGGATTCAGACCATAAGTACTTAAGCCGACATGTGCTCAACCAAATGACCCAATCCGGTCTATGGGATGTCATCTGGTACCAGGCTGAACCTCGCAATGCAGAGCAAATGACTTTGGAGTGGGCAAATCGACAAGCAAAGCTTCCGAAAAAACGCCGATGGACTTTAGACCTGCGCGCCACTCACAAAGCGTTGAATCGATTCCAGGATGAGGAGGTACTTTATCATCTTCATGCGCGCTATCCTTGGAGTGGCGAAGAGCTGGTTCATCAGCTGTTAACGGAAGTGCCCGTGGAAGGTCCTGCGTATTTGACCGTCCGGCAAATTGGCTCAAGGGTATGGAGCCTGGCGGTTGAAGCAGAAGGAACACCCCAGCGCCAACCGTTTGGCTTGGAGGCCTCCATGAACTCCCGCCTGGCTGCTTTATCTTGGGCTTCCACGAGCGGGAAAAATGATCATCTGCTGGAGCTGAATCTTCTTTCCCAGTCTGGAGATGTTTGGGTTTTACTTCGTTCTAATCAAGCGATTGGACAGGCCATCCGGATTGGCTTTACCACGGAGCAAATATTGGTAGAACAAGACCACGAACAAACGCGAACGCGGCTTGCGGCGGTGCCATGGCCGGAATTACCCCGAGATCGCTTGATGGTGACCATTCTTCTGCAGGGCAATCAACTCCAATTGAACCTTGGCGATCAGCCGGTGCTCAGGCTGGATTCCATCCGTGAACCGATGGACTCGCAAGGGCATGTCGAGTTGGTGGTCTACGACAAAGTCCGAGGTGCCGCAGGCGTAAAACTGGCGAGCCTGATTTTTGTACCCCTTCAGTTGCAAACACAGGTTCGCATAGCCAGAAAGGCGCAGCTACGAGGAGAATCTTCACTTCCTTGGTGGTGGGCAGCTTGACGGTGGCAGGTAGTGTTTTGTGGCTTCCCTTAAGAAATGGAGAGGCTCAGCCCCAGACAAAAGCAGACCAGCTTTACGGGCTTCATAGAGAGGCCGTGGCTCTCTACCGTGCTGGGCGCTATGAGCGTGCCGCGCGTCATTACCACGAGTTGGTAAAACTGCATCCAGGAAGCATTGATCTTCTTAAGGATTTCATGTGGGTATTGTGGCGCGCCAATCACAAAGAACGAGCGTCCGAAGTAGCCGTTCAAATCATTTTTTTGAAAGCAGATGACACAGAAGCATGGAATTTCCTAGGCAGTACGCAAATGGAGCTGGGCAGAAGAAGGCAGGCGATCCAGGCATTTGAAACGAGCCTGCAGTTGAATCCCACCCAGCTTAGGCTCTGGCGGGTTGTGGCCCAGCTGTACCTGGACTTGCGCCAATACGACCAAGCCATCCATCTCGTGAGCCAATTGCTTCAAC
>JACPAW010000010.1 GCA_016180605.1 Candidatus Omnitrophota bacterium
TCGTGGTGAGCGAGTGCCCTTCGACGGTGCTCAGGACACTCGTCCTGAGTTGATCGAAGGACGAGTGGAACGAGTCGAACCACGACATCCCGCCCACCCACTGGTCTTGGCACCACCATGCCGCCCACGGCCGAAGGCCGTGGCGCAATGGCGGGGTTGAACAACATAAGCCACAGCCACGCCCAACGATAGCTGGGGTAGCGTTTCCAGCAATAGAAGATTCCGAACTAGGTCGCAAAGCGATTGAAGAGCCAGAGTGAAAACTTAAAGGGTGTGCTAATCGCCAACCATGCTGGCCAAGGAATCATAAACCTTGTTTTTCTCCCAGCGCACGAGATAAGTCTTCCAGTGGCATTTGCAGCGCCTCCGCCACACGGCGTTCCAATTCTTCGCGCAATACCAACAGCGCCCCTTCTAGTTGCGCCGTCAATGGAGGGTATTCGAAACCGATCAGCTGGCCCACGCGTTTTTTAAACTCGCGCGTTTCTTCGATGAGGGAGCCAAGCTGCGCATAGCGCAACCCGCTTCCATCCCGAGGCAGCTTTAATTCTTCCGTGAATAAGCGCAGAAGGGCGATGTTCATCATCCGCGCTTCTTTCTCTTGAAGAGCCATCCGCTGCCAAATCTGCTGGGTTGCCCAGTAACGGAAAAGCAGTCCCAGCTCTCGGCGCAGCGAAACCTCCAAAGCTGCCGCGTTCGACTGAACCGACTCAGGCAGAAGAGAGACCAAGCGCTCTTTGACGCGATCGACCATCTGGACACAAGTCAAAAATAAGTATCGGGCGCGAGCTTGTATTTCCTGAGTGCTCATGGGCTGCGTCCCTCGACTTCGCTCGGGATGCAACCCTGAGTCCTTCGACCCCTCGACGCGGGCCACGGCCTCTGGCCGTGGGCCCTTGCTCGGGGTCGTCCCGAGCGAGGCGAAGCCGAGTCGAGGGACGACGAAGTGGGTGCCACGGGCTCTGCCCGTGGGGACCCACTGGCCCACAGGGTTCCACCGCATCCGCCGGTTTCGTACCCATCGCGGAGCCACCCACAAGATCACAAGCCCTATAAAAATGATAACGATGTTGCGAATCCCCCTGGGATCGATCAATGAATTTCCCAAGCAAGCCCACAGCATGCAGGCCGGGACTAATCCTAATAAAGTAGCGAACGTAAACGGCCAGAACGTCACGCGCGATAAACCCAACCCTAAATTCTGAAGATCAAAAGGCACATTGGGTATGAGGCGTATCCAAAAAACTGTTTGAAATCCCTGCCGGCCGATTTTTTCATCAAGCAGCGACAAACGCCCTCGCAGCAATGACTCAATGGCTTGC
This sequence comes from Candidatus Omnitrophota bacterium, assembly GCA_016180605.1. Taxonomy (GTDB): domain Bacteria; phylum Omnitrophota; class Gorgyraeia; order Aquiviventales; family Aquiviventaceae; genus JACPAW01. The sequence continues at coordinate 1,323 of JACPAW010000010.1, forward strand.
CGGCCCAAGGTCCGCGCCAGTAGGAATTGGGTACAAGCCCTGAATGAAGCTGCCAGCCATCCTATGAGAAAACCACCCCAAATACCGAAGGCTAGCCCCGCGGACATGAGAATGATACTTGCCGGAAGAGGAACGATGGGTTGCGCATAAATGAGGATAAACACGACCCATGACCACCAACCAAAAGAGCGAATGAAAGCCTGCACCCGCTCAGGACGCATATCGGAAAAACGCAGGCCATTGGCATAGGCTAAGCCTGCGGCAGCTATCAGTAGGAACAATAACGCGGCGAATTTTATCCAGGAAGATCGCTTATCCATGAACCCCATCAGCCTAACGGATGTGGGAGAAACCGTCAAGTAGAGTAGCAAACAGCACCCAGAAGGGGACGTGGGACACACAAGTGATGCGAAACTCTTGGGACATGGGACAGGTAATACCAAAATACGTCCCATGGCCCACGTCCCATGCCCCAAAAGAGTGGTTCTTGAACTCTGTTATTTTGCCATCTCTGTGTGCTGAGTGCTGGATGCTGTGTGCCGGCATGTGGTTTGACAGGATTCCACCCTCATGCTATGTTGAACCCTCCATGCGCCTGTGGGCCGATTTGCTTTCCCTCTTGTATCCATCCGCATGCCTGCTCTGCGGAAATGCTCAAGAGAGCATGGACTCCTGTGTGTGCGAAAGCTGTCGTAGGGGCATGATTTCCAACGGTCCGCCTGTTTGCACCCGATGCGGAAAGGAAATCCGAGCCGCCTACGACGCCTTGCTTACTTGCCACTCTTGCCGTACCCGCGTATGGGCTTTCGAGGCGGCAGCGGCACCGTGGCAATACCGACGAAGCGGGCAGTTGGCTGTCCGGGCATTCAAATATCAAAATCGATGGCGCATCGGCCATTGGTTGGCGCAGGCGATGGTGGAGAAGGCCTGCCGGGAAATCCCCCTGGAAGAAATCGAGTGGGTCATACCGGTTCCCCGGCATTGGCTCAAAGTGCGCTTCACCGGCAGGCAACCGGCTGCCAATCTAGGAAGTGCTATCGCCCAAATCCTGCAGAAACCTTTTAAGCCGGACTTCTTAAGCCTTCACCGATGGACGCGCTCTCAAACCCATTTAAGCCCCATTCAAAGACGCCGCAACGTTCAAGATGCCTTCCAAGCAAAGGCTGAAGTCTGCGGTCATACGGTGCTTCTAGTAGATGATGTTTTTACGAGCGGTTCCACCGCGCAGGCCTGCGCCCAAGCTCTGCGCTGCGCTGGAGCAAAGGCAGTCTTTGTCCTGACGGCCGCATGCACCGCAGAAGCTGAACCATGAAAATTTTAAGAGCCTATATCTTGCAGGAACATCGCGGGCCGTTTCTGGTAACCCTAGGCGGCCTGACAGGGGTCTTGTTGGTAGGCAATATCATTAAATTCGCCGACTTGGTGGTGTCAAAAGGAGTCAATCCCGTCGACATTCTGCGCTTGTTGATCTATCTGGTTCCTTACATGCTCAGCTTCACGGTGCCAATGGCCTGCTTGATTGCAATGATCCTGGCATTCGGCCGCCTGAGCACCGATTATGAGCTGATTGCCATGCGCGCTTCCGGCATTGCCCCTAGCAGCTTGGTATGGCCGGCTCTTTTGATGGGGGTGGTGATCAGCGGGATCTTGCTCGTCGTCAATGACCGCCTGGTGCCCACTTCGCATCTGGCATTCCGCAGGCAGCTTAAGGCAATCGGGATCAAGCAGCCAGCCGCTTATCTGGAAGCCGGAACCTTCATCAAGGATTTCCCTCCGTATGTCATTTTCGTGTATCACGTGGAAGGCCAAAAACTCTACAATGTCCGAGTGTACCAACCGCAGCCGGAAGGCCCAACGCGCACCATCATCGCGGACAGAGGCGAGTTTGAAATTCAGCCGCGCCAAAAGAACCGCGTGCAGCTTAAGCTGTATGACGGAACCGTGGATGAGTGGGATCCTTTGCACCCAGGGTCTTTCTACAAGGTCACCTTCTCGACTTATGCCATGCCGCTTCAGCCCGATGAAGGAAGCACGCGCATGAGTAAGAAGCTCAAGGAACTGACCTTTAAAGAATTGCTGGCAGAACGCCAGCGTCTGGTCGCTCAAGAAATCGACCCTTTACCGACAACCCTGGAGCTTCACCGGAAGATTGCGACCTCTTTCTCATCGGTCGTGTTCATTCTCTTTGGCCTTGCGATGGGACTTCAGCTTCATCACCACGAAAAACTCACCGCCTTTGTATGGGTTCTAGCAGTCTTTTTGGCCTATTACATGGCAACGATCGGAATGAATGCCATTGCCCTTAAGGGCTTTTTGCCGCCATCCGTGTCGATGTGGGTTCCCAATATAGTGGGTACTATGATCAGTGGTATTTTGATCCTTCGGACGACTCGAACTTAGCTCATGCGCCTTCTTGACCGCTATGTCGCACGGCAAGTGGTTCCGGTATGGGTGTGGTGTCTTGTCGTCTTTATTTTTTTAAGCTGCCTCATCGATCTTTTCGAGCATCTGGATGAAATTTTAAGGTATCACATCTCCACGCAAATCCTTTGGCAGTACTACCTTAGCTTTATTCCCATCATCTTCGTGCGCGCCGCTCCTTTAGCTTTATTATTATCATGTGCTTTTATATCCATGCGGCTTTCCCGAAACCAGGAATTTTTGGCCATGAACGCCAGCGGAACCAGCCTCATCCGGGCAAGCATTCCGTTTGTATTCGTAGGCTGGCTGGCCAGTCTTCTGGTGTTTTTCGTTAATGAACGCTTGGTACCTCACTCAACCCAAGTGTATGAACGTATCCGACAGGAGGCTTTTAAGCGCGGCGAATCCGAAAGCAGCTTTGAAAATGTAGCGGCGATGGATTCCTTCAACCGGCTCTACCATGCCCGCTCTCTTAACCTTAAAGCCAAGGAGCTTTCCGATTTAACCGTTCTCGAGCACGATTGGCAGAACCGACCCACCAAGAGCCTGTATGCCAACCGGGCCATCTGGACGCCGCATGGCTGGCTTCTTTTGCATGGAACGATTTACAGGGTAGGACCTAAAGGTATCCTGCAGGGAGAGCCGGAGCCTTTTGTGGAACGCCTGATTGCCTATCCCGTTATTCCGCAATCTTTCAGCCAACCGGCCATCCGCCCAGAAACGATGCGTTATGGCCAATTGCGCCTGTTGATTACGCGGTTCAAACAAACCGGAATCACCAATCTGCGGCGCTTCAGGGTAGATTTACTCTCGAAACTGAGTCTTCCTTTAATGAACGTCGTTGTGTGCCTACTTGCTTTCGCAGGATCAACAACGTTGCACCAACGCGGGAACTTGCGGGGACTAGGAACCAGCTTAGGCTGGGGAATCTTATATTATCTTGCCGTAGGCTTTGGAGAAGGAATAGCCAGGAAAGGGCTCTTCTTTCTACCCATCCTGATACCGGTTATTGCCCCTCATGCCTTGGCAATCTGGTGGAGCTTTCGGCTGTTGCGCCGCTCGTCGTAGCAGGAAAAATAGAAGTAGGAAGTAGGAAGTAGGAAGTAGGAAGTAGGAAGTTAGAATTGGCTATTTTCTCACATCCTACTTCTTATTTCCTACTTCTAATTTCTATCTCTTTACGTCCCTACTTCCCAACTTGCTAAATAACGGCTTTGCTGGGCAGTGAGCTTATCTAAAACAATTCCGAGCGCTTCTAGTTTAAGGCACGCAATCTCCCGGTCGATTTCATTTGGAACCGAATAGACGTGCGGTTCCAGTTGTTTTCCTTCGCGGATTAAGTACTCGCTGGCCAACGCTTGGTTGGCAAACGACATGTCCATGACACCGGGCGGGTGGCCTTCCGCGCAAGCCAGGTTCACCAGCCTTCCCTCCCCTAGAACATTGATCCGGCGCCCGTTTTTAAGAACAAATTGGTCGATTCCCGGGCGCATTTGCCGGTGCGACTTTGAAAGCTGCTTTAATGACTGTAAATCAATTTCCACATCGAAATGGCCGGAGTTGGAAACGATGGCACCGTCTTTCATCTGGGTAAAGTGCTCTTCCCGGAGCACTTCTGAACAGCCGGTCACCGTCACAAAGATATCGCCAATTTTTGCCGCGGAGTTCATGCTCATCACGGAAAACCCATCCATCACCGCTTCCAGGCCGTGGATGGGATCTATTTCCGTCACGATGACGCGGGCTCCCATGCCCCGCGCCCGCTGGGCCAACCCTTTCCCGCACCAGCCATAACCGGCCACGACAAACACGGAACCTGCCAGAAGCCGGTTCGTGGCCCGGAGAATCCCGTCGATCGTGGACTGGCCGGTGCCATAGCGGTTGTCAAAAAGATGCTTGGTGTCGGCATCGTTAACGGCAATGACGGGGTAGCGCAGCTTACCCTGCCGATCGAGGCTCTTAAGCCGTATGACGCCGGTGGTGGTTTCCTCCGTGCCCCCGATAATATCCTTGCCATAGCGGTCCGGTTGCTTATGAATGGTGGAAACCAAATCCGCTCCATCGTCCATCGTAATATGAGGGCTGGAAGACAAAACTGCCTCGATATGCTCATAATAAGTTTTTCGATCTTCGCCTCGCACCGCAAAAACAGAAATGCCTGCGTGCTTGACCAGGCTGGCGGCGATGTCATCCTGTGTAGAGAGAGGATTGGAAGCGCATAGCCATACTTCTGCTCCAGCTGCTTTTAGCGTAAGCATCAAGTGTGCTGTCTCGGTAGTCACATGAAGGCAGCAAGCAAGACGAATTCCTTTCAGCGGCTTTGTGTTCTTCACCCGCTGCCGAATCTTTAGAAGAACGGGCATCTGGTCTTGCGCCCATGCCATTTTGGTCCAACCGGCTTGTGCCAGTGACAAATCCTTGATGTGGTGTCGTGGTTTCATGGAAGAAGTGGTCTTTTTAATAATGACGGGCTGCGCGCTTAATGTCGTTGACACGGTCCAGTTCCTCCCAAGTAAAGCCATCTTCGTTGCGTCCAAAGTGGCCATAGGCTGCGGTCTTCAGATACACCGGGCGGCGCAGTTTAAGCGCTCGAATAATGCCAGTCGGTGTCAGATCAAAAAGCTCCCGGATGAGCTTGACGACATTCGAATCCGATAGTTTACCCGTGCCATGCGTGTTGCACATGATGGAAACCGGCTCTGCCACGCCGATTGCATAGGCCACCTGAATCTCGCATTTATCCGCGACTCCTGCTGCGACTAAGTTTTTGGCCACGTAGCGCGCCATGTACGCGGCGGAGCGGTCGACCTTCGTCGGGTCCTTTCCGGAAAAAGCTCCCCCGCCATGGCCAATCACGCCCCCATACGTGTCCATGATGATCTTTCGGCCCGTCAAACCCGTATCCCCCATCGGTCCTCCGACTTCGAAGCGACCGGTCGGATTGACAAAGATTTTGGTCCGCTTATCCAGCCATTGCTTGGGAGCCACCGGCTCTAATACCAAACGCTTCATGTCGGAGCGAATCCGGGAAAGGGAAACACCGGATTTATGATGGGCGCTGATCACAACGGCTTCTAAGCGACCCACGTGCCCGTCATGATACTCAACCGTTACCTGTGTTTTTCCATCAGGCCTTAAGTAATCCACCAACCGCTGCCGGCGCACCTCGGATAGCCGTCGCGCCAACTGGTGTGCGAGAACAATCGGCATGGGCATGTACTCAGGCGTTTCGCTTGTGGCATAACCAAACATCATTCCCTGGTCGCCGGCCCCGCCTTTATCGACCCCCATGGCAATGTCAGGCGACTGAGCCTGGATCGCGGTAACGACTCCGCAGGTTTTGTATGCAAAACCGTGCTCTGGCTCCACATAGCCGATGCGGTGAACGGTCTCGCGGACGACTTGCGGAATCTCGACGTAACAAGTCGTGGTGATCTCCCCCGCTACCAGAATCATCCCCGTCGTCACCAGGCACTCGCAGGCAACGCGTCCGTCGGGGTCTTTTTCGTAAATTGAATCCAATACTGCGTCGGAGATTTGATCCGCAATTTTATCGGGATGACCCTCCGTTACCGACTCCGACGTGAATAAATGACGCCGCATGCTGTTTCCTCCTATTCTCGACTGAATGACTTACCGCTCTGTCCCATCGGCCAGGTTTGCATCGCGGCTTGGTAGGCTTCCAAGGTGCCGATATCATACCAGGCACCTTCCATTAAGATTCCGTAAACAGGCTCTCGCTCTGCGAGCCATGCGAAGAAAAATCCAGGCGCATCCGGATTACCCCCCTGCTCCAGAAATAACTCGATCCGATTGCAAACCTCAGTCGGAAGATAGTAAATGCACAACGCGACCTCGGTCGACGGAGGCTGTGGGGATTTTTCTACAAAAGACGTGATCTGTCCGGAGGGGTCTCTTGTGACAACGCCAAACTGGGTTGCCGCCGATTTGGAGGAAACTTGCCATAAGCCAACGCTGGCATGTGGATGATAGGTGCGCGCTTTTTCTACGAAGTCCGCCAGAGACCAAGTGAATACGTTGTCGGTTCCAATCACTAAAAGGTCATCCTCCGGATTGGCTAAACGGCAGGCTAACTGCAAATCACGGATGGCCCCAAGCCGATTATCGGCGTGAGTGGTCTGGTCATCCAGGATGCGGATATCCGCCTTCCGTGCCTTCTGCCATTGCTGAAAGGGCTCTGCAAAAAGGTGGTTCGTTACTAAAATTTTCTGGCGCACATCGGTAACGCGAGGAAGAGAACGCAGCACTTCATCCAGAATCACCCCGTCTCCCAGAGGTAAGAGGGCTTTCGGGGAGTGAGCCGTTAAGGGATAAAGCCGGGTCGCGTAGCCAGCCGATAGAAGAATAACGGTTAGTGCCATCTCTACCTTATTCCACTAAAGCAGGAGCCACTTGCTTGAGACTGGCCATTAAGAATGCTTCTACTTCTTTTCCCGTCCGTAATTTCATGACTTCTTCCACCACGGATTTCGCAAACGAATGTTCAACGGACCGAATCACTTGCTTGACGATCGGAAGTTGCACCGGAGAGACGGAAAACTCATCCAGTCCCATGCCTAATAAGAGCATGCTCAGCGGAGGTTCTCCTGCCATTTCACCGCACATGCCTACCCAGATGTTCGAAGCATGGCCCACATCAATGACGTGCTTGATGATGCGCAGGATCGCCGGGTGGGTCGGCTCATAAAGGTAAGCAATTTTTTCATTGACCCGATCGACCGCCAGTGCGTACTGGATCAAGTCATTGGTCCCAATCGAGAAAAACTTAACTTCCGATGCCATGGTGTCGCAGGATAACGCAGCGGAAGGGACTTCGATCATGGCTCCCACATCAAGATTATCGGCAAATGGAATGCCTTCGCGGCGCAGTTCGTCTTTGACTTCCTGCAGAATCTCATTCGCCCGCCGCAGCTCCTCGAATCCGGAAATCATGGGGTACATCATCTTCAGATTCCCCACCACACTTGCCCGAAGAATCGCCCGCAGCTGAATCCGGAAAAGATCCGGGCGTGCTAAGCTAAATCGGATGGCGCGCCAGCCCATAAAGGGGTTCATTTCGGATGGAAGGTGCAATTGAGATAAAAATTTATCCCCTCCAAGATCCATGGTACGGATGATGACGGAGTTGGGTTTTACCCGTTCGGCCACGGTACGGTAGGCCTCGAACTGCTCCTCTTCTGAAGGCAAATCGGTTCGATTCAAGTAAAGAAATTCCGTTCGGAAAAGACCGATTCCCTGCGCCCCGTGGGCAAGAACAGAAGGGACCTCATCTGGAAGCTCGATATTGGCCGATAGAACCACCCGATGGCCATCCAATGTTTCAGCCGGAAGATCCTTAAGATGCAGAAGCTGACGGTTGATTTCCTGGTAGCGCCGCTGCTCCATCTCATAACGCTGGATGGTCTGTGCATCGGGATCGATGACCACCTCGCCGCGCGTCCCGTCGACGATAATGGAATCCCCCTTGTGGATATTTCGCGTGGCCACCTCCAACCCTACCACCGCGGGAATCTCCAGCGATTTGGCCATAATCGCGGTATGGCTGGTGCGTCCTCCAATGTCCGTTACAAAAGCCAGGACGTTACGCTTGTGCATCTGAGCGGTTTCGGAAGGAGACAGATCCCGAGCGACAACGATCACAGGCTCTTGCAGCGAGGCGAGTGTTGCGGGCTGTTGGCCCAAAAGATTCCGCAAAACCCGCCGCCGGACATCTTCGATGTCAGCCGTTCTTTCACGAAGGTATTCATCTTCCGTCTTGGAGAACACCTTCAAATGCCGGCGGACGACGTCATTGAAAACCACTTCCACGTTCACGAGCTGTTCCTTAAGCCCATTGATGATCTCTTCCCGCAGCGATTGATCTTCAAGGACCAATAGGTGAGCGTTTAAGATATCCGCGTGCTCTTGGCCCAAATCGGATGCGAGCTTCTTTTGGATGCTTAAGATCTGTCTTCGGGTTTTGATTAAGGCTTCCTCCAGCCGAAACAGCTCAATGGAAACTTGCGCTGCTTCTATGGATCGGCGAGGAATGTTGATCTCTTCGCTGTCAAAGAAAAGAGCCTTTCCAATTGCGACTCCGGGTGCCGCGGGAATCCCTTTAATCACATTCATCCCCACACCTGCTGCAGTCCCACCGAAGGTGGGACGTGGCCGCACGAAGGTTTTAGAAACGAGGCAGCGGCCATGGCGGTATCTTTACGCCAGCCCGCATAGGAAAAAGATCGATTCATTCTAGAAAAGATACCGCCAGCAGCAGGTGTGGGGATCATCCCCTTACCTATTTCTCGGCCGCAGGCCGCTGAACGCCTGCGCAGGATTTCAATGTGGGTGGCGTTCAGTGCCCCGCCATTTGGCGGGGCAGAAATAGGTGGGGGGATCATCCC
>JACPAW010000011.1 GCA_016180605.1 Candidatus Omnitrophota bacterium
ATGCTCTGGAGTTTGCGATTGAGGGGGAACTGTCTTTCGCCGAAAATCCCAAATATGTGCCTCTAGCGCAGCAAAGCCAGGCGTGTGCCATCATTGTTTCTATGGATTTTCCTGTGCTTGAGAAGAAAGCGTTGCTGCGCGTTGAAAATCCGCGCCTTGCTTTTTTCCGCACGATGCATTTGCTCGCTCCGCAGCGCAAGACCAGTTCCGGGGTTCATCGCGAGGCGATCGTGGCCCCGGATGCCCACATCGGAGAAGGTGTGTCCATCAAGGAACTGGCCGTCATCCGCAGCAAAGCCCACATTGGAAGCGGGACCATCGTCGAATCGGGAGCGCATATCGGAGAAAGAGTCGTCATCGGAAAAGATTGCTTTATCGGCCCTAATGCGGTCGTTCTCTATGACTGTCATATCGGGGATCGGGTCATTCTCCATGCCGGAGTCGTGGTGGGGGCGGATGGCTTCGGTTATATCTGGTCGGATGGTCGGCATCTGAAGATTCCTCAGCTGGGTAATGTCCTCATCGAGGACGATGTGGAGCTGGGAGCGAATGTATGCGTGGATCGGGCCACGTTCGGATCCACCCTCATCAAGCGTGGGACTAAAGTCGATAATTTGGTGCAGATCGCCCATAACGATGTCGTAGGAGAGCATGTGATTATGTCCGGACAGGTTGGGTTGGCAGGCAGTGTCCACATCGGCAGCCGAGTCATGTTTGGAGGGCAATCCGGAGTGGCGGACCATGTGACCATCGGAGATGATGTCCGGGTGGGTGCCAAGAGTGCGGTGATTAAAAACGTGCCATCCGGCCAGACCGTCTGGGGTTCGCCAGCGCGGCCTATCGCGCAGGTCAAGCGGGAAATGGCGGCTCTTTCCTTTCTGCCCGAACTTTTGAGAGAAATCCGCAATAAAAGAAAAACTTCAAGGAAGCCTAAGCATAAAAGTCAAAATAGAGCGCATTCGGTTCGTTAACGAACCGTGGCACTCTTTCTAGTCGACCATAATGATATCTACAAGACAAAACGCTTTTAAGCAATACCGCATGGCATTCTTCCTGGCACTCTTTGTCTGTGGTGCCGCAGGTGATTCAGATGCAGCAGAGCCCCCCAAGGTGGATCTTCAGGTCGGAAAAGCCGCCTATCAGCGCTATTGTGCACGCTGCCATGGAGTCTTGGGTGCTGGAGACGGAGTCGACGCCAAGCGTTTCTATCCGCGGCCCCGAGACTTAACGCTTGGCATCTATAAATTCCGCTCCACTGTCAGTGGCACGCCTCCTACCGATGAAGATATTTATCATATCCTTGCTGAGGGTCTTCCCGGTACCAATATGCCCGACTGGAAGCACTTAAGCGAAGAAACGCGCTGGCAGTTGGTTTATTACCTTAAGAGCCTATCGCCGGCTTTTAATGAAAATCCACCCCAGCCCGTTGAAGTGGCTGCTGACCCAGGGCCTAAACACGCCGATATCAAAAAAGGCCGCGCGCTTTATGAGCAACTTGGCTGTGCGGCATGCCATGGTTCTTCCGGTCGGGCGAATGGGTCTTCTGCTGCGGGATTGGTGGATGATTGGGGATTGCCGATTCGGTCGGCGGATTTAACCCAAGGATGGAGTTATCGAGGAGGAGCTAATCCGCGCTCGGTGATGCTTCGATTCTTGACAGGCATTGACGGAACCGGGATGCCCTCCTACTCCGGGGCGATTTCTCCGGAAGATGCGTGGCACCTGGCGTACTATGTCGAAACGCTTCAAGAAAAAGCCAATTGGAATTTGATCGCGCATCCAATGGCGGTAGAAGGCCCTCTACCGACTACGGTTGAAGACCCTCGCTGGGATTCAGTCCGGCGTACGGATATTCGGCTGCGCCATGTGGTAGACAACAACGGTACATGGGTATCGGCTCCTACAGTGAAAGCCTTGGTATTGCAGTCGATGTATAATAAAGAAACGATTGCATTTCGTTTGACATGGAATGACCCTACGGAAGATGCGGTGGAAACCGTGGATTCCGTAGCGTTGCTTTTGAAAACTCCCCAGAGCCAAGGGGATATGTTGAGTCTTCAAACATGGCCGTATGACGGCTCTCCTGTTTTAGATATCTGCCTTTGGTCGGCCAAGACTAAAGAGGCAGTTGAAGCGGTCGCGGCTGGTTTTAAGGCAGTGGGTACGGCGGCAGTTCGGTCCCAAAGAGAAAGCCAAGCGGAGTACAAAGACGGCCAGTGGCGCCTTGTGATCCAGCGGCCGATTGAGCCTCCGGCATCCGAGCGCGCCAGCGCTCTTTCCCAGAAGGGCCTAACTGCTATTGGATTTGCCGTGTGGGATGGGGCGTATTCTTCCACACGGGCTGTTTCTCCATGGGTTGAACTGGATCTGCGTAATAATGTGAAGAGTGATGAGTGAAGAGTGATCGATGAGGAGGATACAATCATGAAACGCTTACAATTCGCTGCACTGATTGGGATGGGCTTGATTTTAGTAGGAGCCGGGATCGCACGGCAACCGGAAGCTCAAGCCGAGGGCTCGGCTACGATCAAAGGCAGCATTCATTTTTCCGGAACCGCTCCAACGCGGGAACCCGTTAAAATGAATGCGGATCCGGTCTGCCAGCAACAGCATTCCAGTCCGGTATTGTCAGAAGAAGCTGCTGTAGTAGGGCCTGAAGGAGAATTGAAGAATGTGTTTGTGCATGTCAAAAGCGGGGCTTCCCCTGCTGCATCGGCGCCAACCCAGCCGGTTACCCTTGATCAGAACGGCTGCTGGTACACCCCGCATGTATTCGGCATCCAAGCCAATCAACCGCTGGAAATCGTCAATAGCGACGCCACACTCCACAATGTCAACGCAAAGCCGACAACCAACCAGCCGTTTAACATCGCCCAGCCTGTCAAGGGCATGAAGACGACCAAAAAATTCACCAAGCCTGAAATCATGGTGAAGTTCAAGTGCAACGTTCACCCGTGGATGAGCGCTTATGCGGGTGTGGTGAATCATCCTTATTTTGCCGTCTCGGATGAGCAGGGAGCCTTTAGCATTACCGGGCTTCCGGCAGGAACGTATGAGCTTGAAGCTTGGCATGAGAAATTCGGTACCCAAACGCAGACGCTTACGGTTGCAGAGGGCGAAACGAAGCAGACCGAGTGGTCTTTCAGAGCACAATAAGTTGAGTTCCTTATGCGTACCACTCTTCGCCACTTCGCCACTTTGCCACCAAGCTAAGGTTTTGGGTCGTGCCATGGGTAGGAGTTCGCGGTGTTAAGGCGTTTTTGCATTCGTTGGATCCCAGCTTTCATCAGTTGGTTGGTTGCGCCCTCTTGGGTGTTCGCTTTCAGCCGCTCCGGTGCTCGGGTGTGGTTGCCGGAGGGAATCAGCACGGTTGCGCCTGAAATTGATCGCCTGTTCTACATCGTTCTGGTACTGACGTCGGTGGTCTTCGTGCTCGTCCAGGGAACCCTACTGGTTTTCCTGGTTCGCTATCGCCGCCGTCCTGGCCGAAAAGCCAGTTACAGCCATGGCAACTACCGTGTGGAAGTCGTTTGGACGTTGATTCCCGCAATCATCCTCATTTGGTTGGCATTTCAAAATCAAAGGGTTTGGTCGAAGGTTAGGGGAACTCCGCCGCCTGCGGATCTTGAAGTGGAAGTGACCGCCGAGCAGTTTGCCTGGAACATCCGGTATGCAGGGCAGGATGGTGCTTTCAACACCCAGGATGATGTTCTTACCATTAATCAACTCCACCTTCCGATTCATCAAACCATCTTGATCCACCTTAAGTCTAAGGATGTGATTCACAGCTTTTTCGTGCCTCAGTTCCGGTTCAAGCAGGATGTGGTGCCAGGGTTGACGACGCACGTATGGTTGTCCGCCACTAAAAGCGGCCAATACGAAATTGCTTGTGCGGAACTTTGCGGTTTGGGTCATTATCGCATGAGAGGGTTTTTAACGGTTGAAAGCCCCGAGGCTTTCACGGCGTGGTTGGCGGAGATGTTCAAAGAACAAACAGCGTCCTAAAGGTAAAAAAACGCATGAATCGCTCAAGCCACAAGAGTCCCGGCTTTGTCCAAAAGTATATCTTCTCAACAGACCACAAGACCATCGGGATCCAGTTCCTGATTACGAGTCTTTTCATGCTGTTTTTCGGAGGGTTGCTGGCCATGCTCATTCGCTGGCAGCTCGGCTGGCCGGGACACTCCCTGGCTTTTATGGAGAAGATTGCCCCTGAAGGGATGCCGGGTGGCATCATGGTGCCGGAGTACTTCAACATGCTTTTTACCATGCACGGATCGGTCATGATTTTCTTCGCCATCATTCCGCTGTTGGTGGGGGTCTTTGGCAACTACCTGATTCCGCTTAAAATCGGAGCCGGGGATATGGCGTTTCCGCGCCTGAACATGATTTCTTTCTGGCTGGTTCCGGTATCTATCGCCATTGTCTGCACCGGGTTCTTCCTGCAAGGGGGAGCCGCGGCATCTGGCTGGACAGCCTACGCGCCACTTTCTACGACGATGGGGCCCGGGCAGCTTTGCTGGATCATCGGGGTTATCGTTCTGGGCAGTTCTTCCATCATGGGCGCCGTCAACTATATCACGACGATTATCAACTTGCGGGCACCGGGGATGACCTACTTCAGGCTGCCGATGTCCATTTGGGCGCTTTTTATCACCGCTATCATCACGGTGCTGGCCACTCCTGTTCTGGCTTCGGCATTGATTTTGTTGCTGTTGGATTCTACGCTAGGGACGAGTTTCTTTCTGCCTGCGGGTATGATTATCGATGGCGTTCTTCAGCCAAACGCAGGAGGTCAGGCGCTGTTGTGGCAGCATCTTTTCTGGTTTTATTCCCATCCGGCCGTCTACATCATGATTCTTCCTGCCATGGGCATTGCTTCGGAAGTCATCCCGGTTTTCGCCCGCAAGCCACTCTTTGGATACCACTCCATGGTCTGGGCGATTATGGCGATTGCGATTTTGGGATTCTTAGTGTGGGCGCACCACATGTTTACCAGTGGCATGAACCCGGCTTTGGGAACGAGCTTCATGGCTTCGACGATGGTGATTGCATTGCCCTCTGCCATAAAAACCTTCAATTGGTTGGGAACGCTCTGGCGCGGGTCGATCCGTTTGACGACCCCAATGCTGCATGCGCTGGCGTTTGTGTCCATGTTCGTGATTGGCGGATTAACCGGCATTTTCGCTGCGGCTAGCACGGTGGATCTGTACTTGCATGACACTTACTTCATCGTGGGCCACTTGCACTATGTGCTATTCGGCGGCAGCCTCTTTGGCATCTTCGCGGGGATCACGTTCTGGTTTCCAAAAATGTTTGGGCGCCTGCTCAATGAAACACTGGGGAAAATCCATTTTGCGTTGACTCTTATTTTCTTCAATGGGGTGATGTTTCCCATGTTCATCCTGGGGGTTGCCGGCATGCCCCGCCGCATTTATGACTACACGCAGTACGCCCACTTAGCCCATGTCGGGGGCCTGAACCGAATGATGAGTGTTTCCGCTTTCTGTCTGGGTGCGGCTCAGCTTATCTTCATGTTTAATTTCTTCTGGAGCATGTACAGAGGAAAAAAAGCAGGGGAAAATCCTTGGCAAGCCAATACGCTGGAATGGGCGACAGCTTCTCCTCCGCCGCATGGTAATTTTGAGAAAACCCCCACCGTTTACCATGGACCCTACGAGTACAGCGTTCCTGGTCGTAAAGACGACTGGCTGCCTCAACATCAACCTGCAAAATAACACATGAAAAAGACAATCAGCTCAAGAAGGGTGGGTTTGAATCGCTATTTGCGAGAATCCGTCAAGCGAATTCGGCACGCGTTTCCTAGGACCCGTCGTATCATCCTGTTTGGTTCCCATGCCTATGGGAAACCGAGTGAAGATAGTGACATCGACATTTTTATTGAAGTTCCGACACGACAACGGTTATCCACTCGCTATCAGGTGATGGATCGTTTGTTTGACCCGCGTCCTTGCGGAATCGATCTCATTATTAAGACGCCCCAGGAAGTTCACCAGATCCTGCGGGATTTCAATCCATGCTTTGAGGATATTTTGCAGAAGGGTCGTATCTTATATGCCAGGAGAACGACGCGGTAATTCAAAGCCTTGGATTAAGAAGGCGGAAGCGCGTAGAGCTATTCAGCGCATGCGGTATATTCGTGAGCGGCTGCGCCAATCGCTTGGGTTGAGTTCGTGAATTCGAGCGTTTGTTTTTGGCGTTTGGAACGACGTGCGCCGGTGCTAGAAGGACACTGAATGTTTGTTGGCGCTACTATGTTTGCATCTGACCGTTCTGCATTGCGTTTGCATCGCTACGCCATGCTGACGGCTAGTGCGACCTTCCTTCTATTGATAGCTGGCGGTTTGGTGACGTCCACGGATTCCGGGCTTGCCGTTCCGGATTGGCCGCTTTCTTACGGGATGCTCTTTCCTCCGATGGTAGGCGGCATCTTCTATGAGCACGGGCATCGCATGATTGCCGGGGTTGTGGGAATCCTGATCGGGGTTTTGGCCGTGTGGACGCGAAAAACCGAGAAGCGGATCTGGGTGCGTCGGTTAGCGGCATTCGCATTCGCCGCAGTCCTGGCACAGGCCCTGCTGGGGGGACTTACGGTGCTGCTGTTGCTTCCGCCTCAGATTTCTATTGCCCATGCCTGCTTAGGGCAAACTGTTTTTTGTCTGGTTGTCGGACTGGCATGGTGCACACATCCTGGCTGGTCTGCTACGCTTGCCACAGCGCGCCCTATTGGCGGTTCCTTTTTCTTGCGGTTTTTGGCAATGGCTGTGGCGATTCTAGCTGCTACACAGCTTTTTCTAGGTGCGGTCATTCGCCACACGGGTATCGCCGTTGTCCCGCATATGATCGTAGCGTTATGTCTTCTGATGACATCTGTGATTTGTCTATGGCAAGTTCTCAAGCGCAGAGCTTCTTTGCCGAGTGTGCCTTCGCATGCTTGGCGTGTGGTGTTATTACTAGGAGTCCAGTTGACGCTCGGAGTCATGGTTTTTCTTAATCGAAGTTCTGTGGGATTGCGAACCGCGCATGTGGCAGTCGGCGCTTTAATTCTTTCCCAAGCCGTGCTTCTTGCCTGGGAAGTCTGGCGCAGGGCTGGGAGCCCCTCTTGTGAAACGGATGAATGCGTATCTAGAGCTTACTAAGCCACGCTTAAGCGCCCTGGTGCTCTTTACGATGGCAACCGGGTACTGGATGGGACTCAGAGAAACCCAGCCTCTCTGGCGGTTTCTTGCTGTGGGTCTTGGGACCGCTCTTGTAGTTGGGGGTGCTAATGCGCTGAATGAGTGGATGGAGCGCGACCTCGATGCCCGAATGGAGCGCACCAAACAGCGGCCGCTTCCTGAAGGCAGGCTTTCTCCGGAGAGGGCCTATCGGTTCGGGGTAGCACTTTCCGTGCTGGGCATTCTGGTCCTTGGTTTGATGGTTAATTTTCCAACGGCTTTTTTGGCGATGGTAGGTTGGGCCAGCTACGTGCTTGTTTATACCCCTTTGAAGCGCATGACACCATTATGCACCCTAGTAGGGGCTATTCCAGGGGCTCTTCCTCCGATGATTGGCTGGGCAGGGTCGCACCGCAGCCTTGGGTTTGAAGCGTGGGCGCTTTTTGCTCTTCTTTTTGTATGGCAGCTGCCGCATTTTTTGGCACTGGCGGTTTTATACCGCAGTGACTATGCGCGGGCAGGGTTCCGCATGCTTGCTTTACTGGATTCTGACGGTGCGATAACGGCCCGGCAAACCCTCATTTACGGCTTGGTTCTGGTTCCCGTCAGCCTCTACCCGTCTGTGATCG
The DNA here is from genome assembly GCA_016180605.1 of Candidatus Omnitrophota bacterium. Lineage (GTDB taxonomy): Bacteria > Omnitrophota > Gorgyraeia > Aquiviventales > Aquiviventaceae > JACPAW01. The sequence continues at coordinate 7,808 of JACPAW010000011.1, forward strand.
GGATTGCCCAGACGCGATATTTTTATGGCGCCATCGCTCTGAGTCTTGCTTTCTTCGCGATTGCCGCATGGGCGGCTTTTCGCCCTTCGCTCTGGAACTGCCGCAGACTTTTCCTGAGTTCGATTATATATTTGCCCGGGTTGCTCGTATGGCTTCTGCTTAACCGCTCGATTTTGTAGGAAGTCTTGCCGCGGAATGCGTTGGATTTCCCCTGTTCTGGGTCTTGTGCTGGGTTTGTTAGCTCTGGTTTTGGTGCTTAGTCCTTCGCGCATCCGGCCTCCGGCGCAAACCGCTTCCACAGCTAAGCTGCCGCATCTGGGAATCGTCCCTGATTTTTCTCTCGTTGACCAGGAAGGCCGCTTGGTCAATCGGGCTGCACTGTTAGGCTCGGTTTGGGTTGCAGATTTTATTTTTACTCGGTGTGCCGGGCAATGCCCGCTCATCAGCCAGCGGATGAAAACGCTTCAAGTCGTTCTTCATGATGCGCCGCAAGTCCGCTTTGTTTCGTTTAGCGTGGATCCGCAATACGACAGTCCTGCCGTTTTGGCAAAGTACGCTGCCGATTACACCGATGATCAAAAACGCTGGTTCTTTTTAACCGGAGACCCGCAAGCCATCCGCAAGCTCGTGCAAGAAGGTTTCCGGCTTGCCATGGGTCAGGAAGGCACAGATGCGGAACCCATTACTCACAGCGGACGGCTTGTTTTAGTCGATGCGCAGGGATCCATTCGAGGCACCTATGAGGCAGCAGAAACCCAAGCCATGGACCGCTTACTCAACGATGTACGGCAATTGGCCGCTTTTTAACGCCAGTCTCAACGCCACCAGCGCTTTATTGTTGATGGGTGGCTGGTTAGCCATTCGCGCAAAACGCATCGGCTTACACGTTGCCTGCATGATAGGTGCTTGTACGGTTTCCGCAGCGTTTTTGGTTTCTTATTTGCTTTATCACGCTCGGGTAGGAAGCGTGCATTTCCAAGGAAAAGGATGGGTGCGAGCCGTTTACTTTGGCATTCTTATTAGCCATACGGTGTTGGCGCTGGTGATCATTCCGTTGATTCTCCGTACCGTCAAACTAGCAGTACAGCGCCGGTTTCCACAGCACGTAAGACTGGCACAACGGACACTGCCGCTGTGGTTCTATGTATGTGTCAGCGGGGTTGTCGTCTACTGGATGCTTTATTGCGGGCCATGGAATCCCTGAAACGTTCCGCGTTCCGAGTTCCGCGGGGAGCTTCCGCAGCGGTTGGCTACTGCCAAAGGGTATGCTCTGAGCATTGGGCTATTTCTTACGGTTCCCGTGCTTCTTGTGTCAGCGGTAACGGTAGGAGTTTTTCGAGCCACACGCCGCAGAACGGTAAAATGACTTGCTGGGGCAAAATACAGTAGGGTAAACTTAAAACAGACTTCCGAAAAAGGCAAACCTGTCGTAAGACAGGGACGCCCCGCCTGTTTAGCTTTGCTAAGCATGCGGGGCCCCGCAGGCTTGATTTGCGAAGCAAATCATGCGGGGCAAAGCCACGGGTCCTGCAAATATCGGATCGCCGGGTTGCCGGAGAAGCGCCAAGCTCTTTAAGCTCCATAAGAGCTTATGGTGAAGCAGGATAGCCGGGTTGCCGTAAAGCGCAGCTCGGTTTAATTTTTTTGTGGGGTCTTAATGAACAAGCTAAAGCCGCGATGGTTGTTGGTTTTTGGTCTTATCTTCTCTAGCGTCCTTTTAAGTTTAAAGTTTCCCCCCACATTTCTCCCATCCGTGTCGGCAGCACCTACCATCGTATTTCCAGCTGCCAGTTGGGATACCTCGAAAACTCCCGCTGAGGTTGGGCTGGATGAGTCGATTCTTAACCAATTCGTTGCGGCCATCGGAGGCGTGAGTCGATTCTTAACCAATTCGTTGCGGCCATCGGAGGCGATGGCGTATTGATCAAGGACGGATATCTGGTTAAGACGTGGGGCAATCCATCTGCTCGGGGGGGTTGGGCATCTGCGGCGAAACCCGTGATGAGCACACTGCTTCTCTTCGCTGTCCAGGAAGGGCTGTTGAATGGAGTCGATGACCTGGTAAAAGATTGGTGGCTTAACCTGGATGGTTCGACACAGTTGGTCGCCAAGGACGCCTCCATGACCTTTCGGCACTTGGCGAATATGACCAGTGGCTATGCGCGTGGAGAGATTCCCGGGGCGGCTTGGGCT
>JACPAW010000012.1 GCA_016180605.1 Candidatus Omnitrophota bacterium
CCCCGGCGCGCCCAAAGTTTTTCGCCTACGCCATGCTGCGAGCTGGCTATTGTTGCGTAGCGGGGCCTGACAAGCACCTGCAACCACAAACAGCGAAACCAAAGAAACCCCCAGACCGCAAGGCTGAATAAAAGTGCCGCAAAAATCCGTTCGTTCGTCGGTCGCATCATCCCTGGTTGCGTCCATGAGCCGCGCATCAATCTCCGGCCCTGGCCTGCTCTTTAGCTAAAGCAGAATCCATAGCGGCCAAGCGCAGGCCCGCGGCATCCTTGCCGCCAACTCCACGCGCAGCAAAGCCCTTTTTCTGTGTCGATTGCGGCACGGAGGGCCAACGCGACCAAGCGACCAAATCCAAGCGGCGTTTCCGGGCGACATCCAACAGATAGCCGGGCGAAGACAACCCGATGACTTCGGCCTCAAGACGCGAAAGCTGCACTTGCTTCTGATGGAGATTTTCCAGGCGCTTGCCCACTTCATAGCCTTTAAGGTAAACCGCGTTTTGCTGAGCCACGCGAAGACATCCAAGCGTCACGAACACGCCCAATACCATCAGCCACCGGGATAATCGCATCAGCACCGCTCGATGGCGCGCAATTTTGCGGAACGCGCGCGCGGGTTGCGCAACACTTCTTCCCGCGAAGGCTTAACCACGTGCTTCGTCAAAATCTTCCAAAAACCTTGGTCTTCTCCCTGCGCAAAAGCCCGCTTCACCGGGCGGTCTTCCAGGGAGTGAAACGTCAGCACGATAGCGCGAGCTTTAGGTGCTAACAGATCCGGCAATTGTGACAACAAGGCGCTCAAAGCGCCAAGCTCGTCGTTGACTGCCATGCGTAACGCTTGGAAAACTCGCGTGGCCGGATGCAGCCTTCCACGGCGCGCTGCCGCAGGCAAGGCTTGCACGATGATTTGTGCCAATTGCGTCGTCGTGGTAATAGAGACTGCTCGACGCGCGGCTACGATATGGCGAGCGATTCGATTCGCAAAGCGCTCTTCACCCAACTGGCTGAATAACTCTAAGAGCTGCTCCTCCGGCTGGGTATTCACCAAATCCGATGCGGTCATTTTCGCTGTAGGGTCCATCCGCATATCCAATGGGCCTTCCTGCAAAAAGCTAAAACCCCGCTCCGGAGAATCCACCTGCAAGCTCGACATCCCCAGATCTAAAAGAAGCCCGTCTACCTTCGAAATATGAAGCGCGGAAAGTATCTGAGAAAGATTGCGGAAGCTTCCGGAAGCAAAATGAACACTCGGCTGGAATTCAATCAGCCGCTGCCTGGCAATCGACTGCGCCTTTGGGTCTTGATCGACCGCAATCAGACAACCGTTGGGTAAAAGGTGTGGCAGAATGGCCAGGCTATGCCCGCCGGTTCCGGAAGTTGCGTCTACCACCGTCGATCCAGGACGCAAATTCAAATACCGTAATACCTCCTCCACCATGACAGGCTTATGCCAGGCAGGAGATTCGGGATTCATTCTTTCCTTTGGCAGCACGGAAACGCCGCAATCCGCCTCATCCATGGGCTCACTCCAACATCACCCGCTCTGCGACATCTTCAAAGTTCTGGCGGGAACTTTCATAAAAGGCTTGCCATTTCTCTTTTGCCCAGATTTCAATGCGGGTGGAAATCCCGACAATCACGACTTCCTGTTTGATTTGTGCAAACTCCTTCAAATGGCGCGGAAGAAGAATTCGACCCAAACGGTCGACGGCAACCTCCGTTGCTCCGGAGAAGAAAAGCCGGTTGAAGCGCCGGCCTTCCCCTTTCGTAAAAGGAATCTGCTTAAAACGGTTCTCTACACTACGCCATTCAGCTTCTGGAAAAAGGAACAGACACCCATCCAACCCGCGCGTGAGGAATAACGATGGGACCTGGTGATCTTTTAGAGCCTGCCGGAACTTGGCGGGGATGATGAGACGACCTTTTCGGTCTATGGAATGATCGTATTCTCCGTACAACATGGCAGGTCTACCACTTTCTCCCACTCAATACCACAACGACGTTCAAACTATACCTTTACCACCCACTCCTGTCAAGGAAAAAGCAGGAATTTTGAGCTTATGCAAGGGATGATTTTAAGAGTGGCGGAGGTGCTCTAACTTAAGAAGATAGAGGGGCTTTCGAAAGCAGGCGAGCTGCCCGGCGAACGTCGCGTTCAATCTGTCGGCTCAACGCCCGGGCATCTTTAAAGCAGCGCTCGTTGCGCAGTTTTGCAAGAGGATAGATCGTAAGAGAACGGCCCAGAAGGTTCTTGGAACAACCCATTAAGTGCACTTCGCAAGCCATCGGCCCACCCCCAAAGGTAGGGCGGTGTCCCAGGTTCATAACACCCGGCCATCGGTTAGATCCTCGGGTTTTGTCTTCTTGAACGAAAACCGCATAAACACCTTGTGGAGGAATGACTTGTGAAGTCAGGCGAAGATTCGCCGTTGGAAAACCTAATGTTCGACCCCGACCCGCTCCCCGGACAACGATTCCATAAATTGACGCAGGACGCCCAAGAAGGCGCTTGGCCTTAAGAAGAGCTCCCTTGTGGATCAGATGCCGAATTCGGGAGCTAGAGACGATTTTTCCATCGCGTCGAAGCTCGGGGACGCCCATCACATGCATCCCAATTCGAGACCCTAAGGCTCTCAACAATTGCATATTGCCTAAACGGTTGCGCCCGAATGCAAATCCTTCCCCGACGACCAAGGTTTGCGCGTGCAAATGGCCCATCAACACGCGGCGCACGAAGGTTTCCGCATGGACGCGGGCGAAGCGGCGATTGAAGGGAATGACCCAGATCCAATCCACGCCAAGGGCGCTGAGTGCGGCAAGCCGAGCGGAAAGCGGCATGAGGATTGCCGCGGCCCGCTGCGGGTTGAGCACCTGTTGCGGGTCAGGATCAAATGTGATGACGATGCAAGGAGCATGCAGCCGCCGGGCCTGACGGCGTGCCTCTTGGATTAAATATTGGTGTGCCGTGTGAACGCCATCAAATACGCCGATGGTCACCACACTTGTTTTCTGTCCAAGGCGAGGGGCTTTTGCGCCGTAGTGGAGGCGCGTCATGTACTGCGCACAGGAATCAACTCCCGGAGCAACTCGGTTGGGCTTGCCTGCTCTACCCAACGGATGGGCTTTGCCTGCTCCAGGCGCCACTGGCCAACGCGCAAGCGGGTTAGCCAGAGCAGATGTCCGACGGTGCCTAATTTTTCTGCAATCGACTCGGCCAAAGTCCGTACATAGGTCCCCGAGGAACAGTGGATTCGAAAGTGAATCAGATCCGCCTGGCAATCGAGCAACCGGCATTCTAATACCTGCACGATGCGGCTATTCAACGTCACCGTTTTTCCATGCCGGGTCCACCAATAAGCAGGCCGTCCCTGAACCTTGACGGCACTATAGGCTGGCGGGACCTGCCGGCAAGGCCCTTCGAATGAAACCAGAACCTGACGAACGATTTCTCTATCCAGCTCAGGCACGGGTGCCGTGCGCACCACCTTGCCATCCGCATCGCCGGTGTCCATTTGGATCCCCAATTTGAGGCTTGCTTCGTAGGTCTTTTCATAATGCTGGAAAGCTTGCTGATGGCGAGTGGCATTTCCCACCAACAACAATAAAAGCCCTCGTGCCAAGGGATCCAAGGTTCCGGCATGCCCAATCCGTCGCAAGCCCAGTTTCCGACGGACCACCTGAACGGCATCATGCGAAGTAATCCCTGCTGGCTTATCGATGAGCAATAAACCTTCCGGCGTCATGGGTTTTCGGCTTGTTTCAGACGATCCAGGGCATCGGCCATTGCAATGGATCCTTCGATGGAAGGATCGTATTGAAAAACCATTTGGGGAATCACTCGCAGGCGCAATCGCTTTTTCACAAGACCATAGATAAAACTTCCCGCGTGATCCAGCGCCTCCTGGGAGCGTTCCTTTTGTTCTGCGTCTCCCAGGCAACTGTAACCGACTTTGGCATAGCGCAAATCTTTGGACAATTCCACGCGCGTAATCGTGACGAAACCTAACCGAGGATCTTTCAGCTCCTGATGAATAATGACGGCGATTTCTTGCCGCAATTGGTTCGCTAATCGGGCAGTCCGCGTATCTTCCATGGAACCTCCAAGAGTTTTTTCTCTATAGCGTTGTCGATAAGTATTCTTCCTGAATGCGGATCACGTTCACCCAGCGGCCCTCATGCAGCCACTCGGATACCTCGCGCAACAAGCCTTCCACGTAGGCGCGCTCACTGGCCACCGCAGCGATTCCCAGACAGCAGCGCTGCCAGGTTTCGTTTGGCTCTACTTCCGAGACTCCCACGTTGAAACGATTGTGCAGCCGATCTTTCAAGCTTTTTACAACGGAACGCTTCTCTTTAAGTGTTTGCGCTAAGGAGATATGGATGTCCATGCGCAAAATTCCGACCACCATCTTCACCCTCTTTTTGGACGGCCTGAATCCAATAGGGCTGCTAGATCTTCAAAGCATGCTTTTGGATTACGCTCTTCGCTCATGCGCAACAACTCCTTGTGGACCCGGCCGATATTGAGGCGCCCTAAGGCACCTGCCCTTAAGGCCTCGTGCAACGCCTTTTGGGTCTTCCGCTCCCACTTCAAACCAAACCGATGCGCAAAACGGATGCCCCGCAAAATACGGCTCGGATCGTCCATGAAGCTTTGCGGATGAAGAATCCGCAAGTGGTTTTCGAAAAGATCGCGCCTGCCAGAAAAAGGATCGATGAGTTTTCCGCACTGATCCGCATCCAAGGCGGCAGCCATGGCGTTGATAGTAAAGTCCCTTCGATAAAGATCATCCCGGATGCTGCCGTGGGTCACTACCGGGTAAGCGCCTGAGTGCGAATAGGTTTCTTTACGAGCCGTCACCAGATCGAGCCTCAGAGGGTGCAAGGCTTTGTTGAGTGGAAGCTCCAGGCTTGCCGTATGAAACGGCTCATGCTCCGTGACGGGAACTTCGAATGCCGCAGCAAAGCTGCGTGCGACCACCACTCCGTCGCCCTCTACGCTGACATCCAAATCCTTCGTTCCGGAAATCCCCAAAAGCCAGTCCCGTACGCAGCCGCCTACCGCGTAGGCGTTCATCCCCAGTTGCTTGGCAATGCTTCCTATTTCCTTGAGGAAGATCTGAACATCGTCTGGCACGGGAACAATCGACGTCATCTCAAATCAAAAAGTCCCTCTTTACTTTTGCTTAGCGAGCGTCCTTCTACCACTTTGCCACCCATTCGTCTCTCTGCGATCACTTCGCCACTTTCTTACTGCTGACGAGCTGATTGCTGAATGCTGTTTTTTACGGCCTTGGATGAAACTGCTCATGCACGGCTTTAAGGCGCGCGCGATCCACATGCGTATAACGCTGGGTCGTGCTGATATTGGCATGCCCTAGAAGCTCCTGGACGGTGCGCAAATCCGCCCCGCGTTCAAGAAGGTGCGTCGCGAAGGAGTGCCGCAGCGTATGGGGTCCGATGTTCTTGGCAATCAAGCCCGCCCGCGCATAATAGCGAAGAAGCTGCCAAACCCGCTGGCGGGTAAGCCGTCTTCCCCAGCGGTTGACAAACAACGCGGAGGCCCCTGGCCGCTTGGCTAGAAGAGCGGGCCGTTCAATTTCCAAATAACGCGCCAAGGCCTCTGCGGCGTGTTGGCCTAACGGAACGATGCGCTCCTTGTTGCCTTTTCCAATGCAGCGCAGGAACCTTGCCTCAAAGTTGCACTGGCCTAGCTCTAAATGAACCAGCTCCGAAACACGAAGTCCCGCTCCATAAAGCAGCTCCAACATGGCCACATCGCGCAACCCCAATCCTTTGGGTTCTATCGTAGCCAACAAACGGCTGATTTCCCCAACATGCAATGTCTGCGGCAGCTTCTGCCATAACCGAGGAGTTTCAATAAACTCGGTCGGGTTGCGCAAAACGACGCGCTCTGCTTGAAGGAACCGAAACAGCCCTTTAATGGCCGCTAGTTTCCTCGCCAGGGTTGCAGGAGCGTGTGTTGTGCGCAAAGATTGGAGAAATTCCCGGACATGGAGCTGCCGTACCCGGGAAAAAGCACCCACTCCTTGTTTTTCCAGAAAGCGCGCAAACTGAGAAAGATCCTGCCCGTAGGTTAACCGGGTATTGATACTCAATCCTCGCTCTAGCTGCAAGAAAGCGAGGAACCCTTCAATGGAATTGCGCATGCCCCTTGCACCCGGTTAGGGGGCGGCGGGTGCCGCACTTTCTTCGGTTGTTTCCGGTTGCCTGAGCTTGTCTTCCATTTCGCGCCAGAAAAATTCCCGGTAGATCTGCCGACTCTGCGTTTCAATGAGGTGTGAAACAGTTTGCGCTTGCGCTGTCCCGAATGCAACACTCTGAATCTGACGATTGGCGGCCAAACGCTCTTCGATCAGCGGGGTTAAAAGCTGGGCTTGCTCTTCATGGAGCAGATCCTGAAGTGTGGTAAGCTCGGTTAATGCTTCGCTCGATGCGCGTCTGAGCCGCTTGAGGCTAAAAGGGCTGCTTCCCAGCGCTTGAAGCAATTCGCCGTTCCAATATTGAAACTGCAGATAATGCTTGCGGTATCGATTAAGGGGTGTCATCGCACCGGTATAATCCTCAAATTGAATCACGGGTGTCGGCCGAGGCAGCGGATGCTTGGGCTTTCGCGTAAATTTCCGCTGCAGCGATTCGCAACCCGTCGTAAAAACCAGCACACAGCAAACAGCACACAGCACACAGAAGGAGACATAGGATACATGAGCGATACGAAGCTTTTGGGACATGGGGCGTGGGCCGTGGGACATGTCGTGATTTTTTTGTCCCATGTCTCACGTCCCCTGTCCCAAACGCGTCGATCTTGTCACTTTTCCTTCATGCTGGATCAGGCGCTGAAATTCCGCCTCATTGATGATCTTCACTCCCAATCTTTTCGCTTTGTCCAGTTTGGAGCCAGGGGTTTTTCCGGCGACTACATACGCGGTCTTGCGGCTGAGACTCGAAGCGGCCACACCACCTAATTGCCGCACCAGAGCCTCAGCTTCTTCCCGTGTCATTTCAGAGAGTTCCCCGGTAAAAACCAGTGTCACACCCCTTAAAAGCTGAGGGCCGCGCCCTTTTTCAGTTTGTGTCATCGATACTTTGGCTTCGGCTAGTTTCTTAATGAGGGTCTTGCTTTGCGACTGCTTGAAGAATTCTTCAACAGACTGAGCCACGACAGGACCAATCCCTTCTACCTTCTGCAACTCCTCGGCCTTAGCCTTCATCAGCCGATCCATCGAACCGAAATACCGGGCAAGATCCATTGCAGAACGCTCCCCCACATGGCGAATTCCCAATCCGAATAAGAGCCTAGCCAATCCTCGATCGCGGCTGTTTGCAATCGCATCGATGAGCTTCTGCGCTTTCTTATCGGCAAACAGGGGCAGCTGTCGTAAATTCTCTGCTTTAAGCTCATATAAATCGGCGACGTCATGGATCCACTTTTTTTCAACCAATGCCTCTGCCACGACTTCTCCCAAACCTTCGATGTCCATGGCAACCCGGCTTGCGTAATGCAATACCGAGCGCACCAACTGCGCCGAACAAGCCGGGTTGATGCAACGATAGGCGACTTCTTCGGCGTCTCGCGTGATGGTTCCGCCGCAAACAGGACAGCGCGATGGAACGGATACGGAGCGCTCATGCCCACTCCGCGTGGATTCAATCACTTTGACGACTTGGGGGATGACATCTCCTGCCCGTTGGATCATGACGCGATCGCCGATTTTTACTTTAAGACGCTCGACTTCATCATAATTGTGCAGGGTAGCGCTGGAAATTGTAACCCCCGCACAGGAAACCGGCTCCAAACTCGCTACCGGTGTGACCACTCCGGTACGGCCAACGGATGGAATGATGTCCAAGATGCGCGTGGTAACCTGATGGGCCAGGAATTTATAGGCAATGGCCCAACGCGGGGACTTCAGCGTCATGCCTAGATTCTCATAGAGTGGAATTTCGTTGACCTTGACCACCACCCCATCTGCCTCATAAGGCAACTCGCTGCGCTTTTGTTCCAGTGCGCGGCAGTACTTCTGCACTTCATCAAAATCAGAGCAACGTTTCGCGTGCTCCGTGATGGGAAGCCCCCAGCGCTGGCAGCAGAGAAGAAAATCCCAGTGCGTTTTGAATTCTTTTCCTGTAGCGGCTCCATAGGAATGAGTGAAAAAACGCAGCGGCCGCTGCGCGGTAATCCGTGGGTCTTTCTGGCGAAGGCTGCCTGCTGCCGCATTGCGCGGATTAGCAAACGTTTCTTCTTTTCTTAAGCTCCCCCGCTGGTTGTACTTCTGGAAATCGGAAATCCCCATAAAAACTTCACCGCGGACTTCCATGTATTTTGGAAAATCTCCTTGAAGACGAAGAGGAATCGCTCGGATCGTTTTTGCATTCGCCGTGACTTCCTCTCCGGTAGTCCCGTCTCCTCGCGTAGCGGCCCGTATCAGAATCCCCTGGTCGTACGTTAAGGCCAGGCTTACTCCGTCGATTTTCGGCTCCACGACAAAAGTCGCCTTCTGTTGCTCTAATGCTTTAATCACCCGCTGATGCCAGGCGTCGAGTTGCTGCTCGGTAAAAGCATTTTCCAGAGAAAGCATCGCTGCCGCATGACGCACGGGTTCAAAGGTTCTGCTTGGGATTCCTCCGACACGCTGGGTTGGAGAATCGGCAGTCACAAGCTTTGGCGCCTGCGCTTCCAGCGCCTTGAGCTGCTCCATCAGCTGGTCATATTCCGCATCCGAGATCTCAGGTTGGTTAAGAACGTAATAATGATAATCGTGCTCGCGAATCTTTTTCCGCAGCCGTTCCATCTGCTTTACTAAAGCGCTCTGTCCAGATGTTGAACGATTAGAATGACTCATATGGATGTACCACACTGACCACTGACCACTGTTCACTGATCACTGT
>JACPAW010000013.1 GCA_016180605.1 Candidatus Omnitrophota bacterium
GAGGAGCTTCCTGCAGCCTGGACATCCTCGGAGAACAAGTGCTCAGCGAGGAGGAAGCCGATCGTTATGCCGCACAGTGCCGGACTTTGCTGCAGCAATCCTTGAAAGCCTATGCTGGGAAGCTCCAGACGAACCTCTCCGTTAAGCCATCCGCTCTCACGGCCCGATTCGATCCGATTAGCCCATCCCAAAGTGTGGAACGTGCCGCCAAGAGGCTCCTGCCTTTATGCCATATCGCGCAGGAGTATTCTGCCCTCATCACTCTCGATGCAGAACAGGCTCTTTTGCGCGATTTGACTTTGCAATTGGCTCAGCGCCTGCTGCTTCACCCGGATTATGACTCTCGGCATGCGAGCCTTGGCATTGTGATTCAAGCTTATCTGCGCGATGCGCAAGCCACGGTGGAAAATTTATTGCAGTGGCTGGCAAGCCATGAACGCAGCCTGCACGTCCGCTTGGTCAAAGGAGCCTACTGGGACCATGAAGTGGCCTATGCGCGTCAGTGCCACTGGCCAGTTCCTGTCCATGAAGGGAAAGCGCTTACCGATGCTGCGTTTGAGCGGCTTACCGAGCGGCTTCTTGGTGCGGGACCATTCGTAACAACAGCCGTCGCTTCCCATAATGTGCGTTCCATTGCCCATGCCATGGCGGTTGCCGAAGCCTTGAAGCTTCCCAAAGAGCAGGTGGAGTTTCAGTTGTTATATGGCATGGCGGATACCTTGTTGGCTGCGATTGTCAGCATGGGTTACCCGGTGCGCGTCTATACGCCGATTGGTGAGCTGGTTCCCGGCATGGCTTATCTGGTGCGTCGGATTCTGGAAAACACGGCCAACGAATCCTTTTTACGGCAGGATTTCCTTGGAAAAGGCACAGTGGACGAATGGATAAAAAAGCCATCCGTTGCCCAAGAACCCTCTCCAGCTGCTTCCATCCAAACAGAACAGTGGGGAGAACCTTTGCTGAATCCCGCAGATGAAACGCAGCGCCGCCGTTTTGCTAAAGCAATCTCAACAGCGCTGTCTTCCACCAGCCGTCGTCACCCGTTGCTGCTTGGCGATGGAGAAGTGCAGACGGCGCAGGCCGTACCGGTCTCTAATCCGGCCCACTTGGATCAAACGCTCGGGGAAATTTGCCTGGCCACTGCTGCCGAAGCCCAACGCGCTGTAGAATTGGCCACTCAGGCTCAAAAAACATGGTCCAATACTGCAGTAGCAGAGCGGGTTCGTTGTTTGCGGCAAGCAGCCCATATTTTACGCAGCCAGCGTCAGGAATTGACGGCCTTGGAAGTATTAGAAGTCGGAAAGACTTGGCGTGAAGCCGACGTGGATGTCGTAGAGGCGATTGAATATCTGGAGTATTACAGCCAGCAGATGCTGGATCTAGCGCAAGGAAAGCCCGTTTTGGAATTGCCTGGAGAGCGCAACTTCTACCGTTACACTTCACGGGGAGTATCGGTTGTCATCTCGCCGTGGAATTTTCCAGCTGCCATTCTGACGGGTATGGCCTGCGCTGCTCTGGTATCGGGAAGCGCGGTCATTCTAAAGCCTGCCGGCCGATCCATGCTGACTGCATTGAGAGTCACGCGCATTCTTCGCGAAGCAGGAATCCCCCCCTCCGTGGTGCAATGCCTTCCAGGGCAAGGGCAAACCATTGGGGAAATGCTCGTTCGCGATCCGCGCACCCACGTGGTCTTGTTCACCGGTTCCAAAGCGGTTGGGCTCTCGATCCTCGAAGCCTGTCGTTCCATTGCCAGCGGCCAGCGTTTTATTAAGCAGGTCGTTGCCGAAATGGGCGGTAAAAACGCGATATTTGTCGATGCCGATGCCGATTTGGATAGTGCCATCCTTGGCATTTTGCGCTCGGCCTTCAGTTATGGAGGACAGAAATGCTCCGCCGCCTCGCGGCTGATCCTGCACGAAGCGATTTATGACCGGCTTCTGAGACGTCTGATTGGAGCCACAGACCGCTTGGTGGTAGGCGATCCTGCGGATGCATCAACAGACATGGGGCCCCTCATTGAGCAATCGGCAAAACAGCGGCTGGTCGAGGCACGGGAATATGCCCGGAAGATTGCCAAGGTTGTCTATGAATACCCGGAATCGCGTTTGCCTGGCGATGGCCATTTCTTCGGCCCTTGCATCGTTACCGACGTTGCCCCTTATGATAAACTTGCACAGGAGGAGTTGTTTGGGCCGCTGCTGGTGGTGTTCCGCGTGCGCCACATCAAGGAAGCCTTGGCACTGGCTAACGATACGGATTACGCGCTGACAGGAGGCATTTACACGCGGACGTTTAGCCATATGGAGAAGGCTTTGCGCGAATGGGACGTCGGCAATTTCTACATTAACCGTCCGATTACCGGGGCCATGGTGGGAAGGCAGCCCTTTGGAGGGCATCGTTTATCCGGGCTGGGAACCAAAGCAGGAGGGCCGGATTATTTGCTGCAGCTTTTGATTCCAAAAACGATCTGCACCGACACGACACGCTACGGAATTCCATTGGAAGGAGACATGCAATGATGAGTCAGCGACGAAGTAACTGTATGTTCGGGTGGATATTTGTCATTCTGATTGGTTTCTTCTCAAGAGGGGCCATGGCCGATGAAATTCCGGAAGAGCGCATTCGATTGACAGACGGCGCTGAGTTTTCTGGTTCCATTGTGGATCGGAGCAGCCAGTATATGGTCATTCTGGTCCCGCGCTCAAAAATCGCGACCGTAGATGGAAAGGCTCTGCCTCCTCCGGTTGTCGAGGGCTCGGAAGCCCCCGATTTTAACGTCGTCGACCTTCAGGATCGAAAACACACGATCAAGGAGAGCCAAGGACAAACAACCCTGCTTCAATTCTGGGCCAGCTGGTGTCCTTACTGCCGGACAGATGTTGCGCTTATGAAATCGATGGCGCAACAGTATGAAGAAAAAGGCTTGCGGATTCTGAGTATTGCCATCGATGATCACGTGGATACGTTGCGGCAGTTTGTGGAAAAAGAAGGAATTGCTTACTCTGTTATTGCGGCTTCTGCGCAGAAAGGCTACAAGCCTCAAGACCTTTCCAATCTTTACGAGGCACGGGGAGTGCCGAATTATTTCCTAATTGATCCCTCCGGAGTCATTCGCCACGTGCACTACGGGGCAGCCACGCCCCAGGCAACGGAAGAAGAACAACCGGATTCGCAAGAAAGCTTGGAAGAAGCGCTGGCCCGTTTGATGAAACCTGAGGAAACGACCAAGTCCCCTTAGCCCAGTCGCAATTGGGCTTCGGCATCTACGACGTCCCGATTGATCCGCTCCAAAGCTTTCTTCGCATTTCCCCGCAGGGTTAAGTCTCCCTGAGGAATCTCGGAGAGCTGCCGTAAAAGCTGTATGGTCATACGTAAGTAGCGTACGATTTCCCCCTCATCCGCATCGCAGTATCGCGTCAGCTTTTCAAAAGGGCAACGTGCCATCCAGGCTTCCACCGCGTGGGATAAGTGGAAAAAGGGCGTTTTGGTTTTGGGATGGATGTGGAAACGAAGCTCTGCCTGGTGGATTCGAGAAAGCGGCTTGCGGCACAGCTCAGAGAGCCGCTTGGTTAAGTGATGCGACTTGCCAGCCGCTGTTCCAGGACGCGGTTCATATACGACGGCCGTCATCAGTGCGGCCAAGGATATCGCATCCAGGGTAGCCAGGTTATAGTGCGAGTAGAGCTCGGCGATGAGCAGCTCATAGCCGTAGATCCAAGAAGCGAATTCTCCTTTGGCAGTCAAGCCCTCCGAGGTCAAATATCCCAATGCCTTCAGCAAATCCAGTTTTTGCTGCATTCCCTCCAACCCTTTTCGAAGCTGATCGCCGCTTGTTTGAAACGCATAAAGCGTCTTCGGAAAGAATTCCAGCAGTCCTTTTCCATGCTCCCGGTACAAATTAAGCAACGTGGCATAGCTGGTGTTGAAGCGGCTACGCACCGGTTCGGGATTGCCGTTTAGAAGGTTTTGGACTTCCGGGAAAGAAACGTGTTGCGGGTTGATCCGCAGATAGACAAACCCAGCTTCATCCATTCCTCGCCGGCCGGCTCGTCCGGACATCTGGAGAAACTCGCGCCGCTTCAGCAGTTCGAACCCGCCTCCGGAACGCTTCTTTAAAGTATCCAATACAACACTGCGCGCTGGCATATTGATGCCCAAGGCGAAAGTTTCTGTCGTGACGATCATTTTCATAAGACGGCTGGTGAAGCAGCGTTCGATGACCTCTTTTAAAGTAGGAAGCATGCCGGCATGGTGGAATCCCACCCCCCGTTCTATCAGAGGCCGTAGTGCTGCTGCCGAACGATCCTGGCGGACTTGAAACCGCCCACAGAGATCGTCATAAATCCGGAGCAATTCGGCGCGCTCTTCGGGGTTGGTAAGAGGCGTGGAAGACATCTCCCAAGCCAAATCCTCCGCGCGGCGCCTTCCGAAAGTGAAATAGATGCAGGGAAGCTGCTGCTGCTCGCGCAGCTCATGGACGAGGGCATCCAGGCGGTTGGGCTTAAGGGCATGGCGCCTGCCATGAGAATAGGATCGCCAGCGCCTGGCATCCTCGGAGAATCGGTAGCCCACTCGCTTGAGTTCCTGAAGATCATCGAGAAAAACATTCTGGCATTGAAAGGTGAAGGAAAGCGGAACCGGCCGCTGCGTTTCCTGGACGACCGCAACCGGCTGCTGATGGACAAAGCGAATCCACTGGGCAAATTCCTCGACGTTAGGAATGGTGGCACTCAGGCAGAGCAACCGGATGTGAGCGGGGGTAAACAAAATCGCTTCTTCCCAAACCGTGCCGCGTTCCGGATTATCCAGATAGTGCACCTCATCGAAGATGACCCAGGCATAGGAGGAAAGCCGCTGGGGGTCTTCGAGCAGGGTATTGCGGTAAATCTCGGTCGTCATGATGACCAAGGGCGCCGTCGCATGGATGGTGACGTCTCCCGTCAGGATTCCGACGGCATTTGGGTAACGTTGCGAGAAGTCGCGGAATTTTTGATTGCTCAGGGCCTTGATGGGAGAGGTATAGATGACGCGTTGCCCCTGCGATAAGCTTTTTTCGATCACGTAATCGGCAAGGACGGTTTTTCCAGAGCCGGTGGGTGCTGCAACCAATAGCGATGTTCCGCGTTCGATGTGCTCAATGGCCTGCTTCTGGAAAGAATCGTACGCAAAAGGATGAATGGGTCCCTGAATCATTGCGTATATAATAGCATCCATGGTGCGACAACGAAGCCCTCTTATCCTCTATGCTTTCCTGACCCTCATGAGTTCTCCTCCAGCGGCTGTCCAGGCGGCAAATCCTTGTGTCGTGCGGGCCAACGTTCCCTGGACGGATTGTGGCATTTGGGTCAAAAAAGGCGAAACGATTCGATTCAAGGCACGTGGCAAGATCCATGCGGTGGGATTGCAGACCTGGGACTGGTTGGCAGGGAGGGCTGTCGACCGGGAAGTCAGTCCGCAAGGAACATACGCCTGGCCTAGGACTTATCTTGGTCAAGATCATCATTTTCCTCTGCCTGCCATTGAGAAGGGTCCTTTTCCTGCTTTTTGTTTGATCGGCAAAGTCACAGGCGACCAGAAGATCTTTTATGTCGGTCTTGAAAACCAGATCGTGGCCCAAGCTTCGGGAAAGCTATTACTGGGTATTAATGACGATCATTTTGAAGACAATGGCGGAGCTTTTGAAGTAACCGTTAATGAAGCGGCACCCGGAGCTGTTGCTGCTCCTTGGAGTGCTCTTGTTCCCCCGGATATGCCCGAGATTTCAGCTCAGGAAAACCCAGACAAACAACCCATTGCCGCTGCGCGCGTGTTGTTGATTTATGTGGATGGTTTGCGGCTGGATGTGCTTTTGGAAATGGCATCGGGCGGCTTCCTGCCGAATCTGAAGCGCGTTTTCCTTGATAGAGGTCTTTTAGTGCCCAACGCCTTTAGCGTGTTTCCCTCGAATACTTTGATTGCCAACGGAGCTCTTTTTACCGGACGCTTTCCGGATCGAACGGGAATCAAATCACAGAATCAATTTGAGCGTGCTACCTTGAAGCCAATCGTGCAATTCAGCCGTTGGCTGCCGGATGGGTTTTTCCCGCAGCCCCATACTCGCGTGATTAACTTACTCGATAAATACGCGCCGGAAAATACGCATGGGTTTTTAATAAAGCGCGGAGTTCCCACGATGGCTACCTATCTGGGTAAATCCTTTCGATGGACCACCTTGCCGATTGCCCCCTTGAATCCTCCGCCGCAATGGTTTCACCGGGCCATCAACACGATCGGCCCTCTGAAATGGACCTCCAATCTTCCTTGGCGCTTGGATACCGTGAATGCCCAATATGCGGTGGAAGAGCTAATCGGCGATCCGGATGCACGGGTCATTGCGGTATGGTTCCCGATGCTAGATAAAGTCAGCCATCACAGCCTGCGCGGCCAGTTTGGGGCCGCGCGCAGGGAATTAGCTCTCGTCGATCGCTATCTCGGGCGCATCTTGCAGCGGCTCAAGCAGGTCGGTTGGGAATCATCGACTTATTTAATTTTGCTTTCAGACCACGGCCATATGGGTGGCAAGGAAGGGGTCAATCAGATTTGCAATTTGCCCAGAGACTGGGGCCATCAGGTGCTTGGCTGCAACGCCAAGGTCGTCGGACAAGAGTGGCTGCATCCTGGCATTGACCCATCCCGCATCCTCTTTTTCGACAACCAGGGCTCCGGGCAAGCCAAGCTATTTTTGCCTTATGGCTCTTATTGGCGGGGTGCTTGGCGCCGCAACCGCCTTTACGAGTTAACGCATTATTATTTGCGACCCTCCCAGCGGTCCGTGAATTTGCTGGAGTCGCTGGCGAATTTCCATCCCCCCCATTGGAATGGCGATGGGCCAAAGCCCGTCGATTTGATCCTGGTTAAATTGGATGAGGAAAGAACGTTGGTTTACCGCGGGCCCTCGAACCAGGCCATCATTTACCGCACGAAAGGGAACGATTCGCAAGAGTACTACCGCTATGAGCCGGTTCAACAACTCTGGCAGTCCGAGGATGGTTCTATCGAATTCCGAATGCCGCAACCTGGCGTTGATCCGCTGGGCTACTTAAAAGACCCTCATTTTTTGCAGGCTACAGGAGGAAAACAGTGGCTGAAGGAAGCGCATTTGGCGAATGAGTGGCTTCATGCCACTTTCAAAACCCGCTATCCGGATGCGGTGGTGTTGATGGCAAAATTCTTCGCTTGGAGTCCACCCTTGAAGGACCTAGCTTCTTTAAGAGACCCGGATCTTTTAGTGACTGCCTCCGAAGGCTGGTCGTTCCGTTCGGATAATGAGCTAGGAACGGACCATGGCTATCCGCTGGCTGACTCCATGCGCATCACCCTGAGTTTAAGCGGGCCCAATATCGCGCATGGGGCCTTACAGAATCCCCAGCGCATCGTGGATATCTTGCCAACCGTCCTTCAGATGGTGGGTAAGCAGTACGATACCGGGCAAATGGATGGAGAGCTTATTGCGGGGATCTATGAGTAGAAGAGTCCACCGTCCACAGTCAACTGTCCACAGCAAAAGAGGTTTCGGTGGACCGTGGTCTGTGGTCTGTGGACCTGGGACGATGATCGTGGTGTTACTCCTGGGATGCCTGGCACCATCTGGATCTGCCGCGGCTCAAGCGAGCGATTTTTTCAAAGACTGTCCGCGCCGGCATCGTTTCTCCGTACACCATGAGAATCGCCTGTGGGATTTGCACCAGCTCCTTCAGATTCCTCTAGCCACCTCCGAGCTTGAAATCATGAGAGTTGCGGATTGGCTCATCGATCTTCCTTTGCCAGGTTCGCCTTTGCGTCCGTTTCGGCGCCTGACAGAAACCATTCGCGGCAGCTACAGCCGCCTTCCGCGATGGCACCTGACCCAGCGATTTGCCCAGTTCGTGGATGCGTTCCAAATTCCGGAGCTGAGTTTCGGTGATGCCAACGCCACCTATTCCGTAGCCACAGGAGGGGTAACTGGGCCAGGAAGCGGGATGATTATCCGCGTCCATAAGCTCGTGGACTGGACGCAACACATCACGCAGGACGTCAATGGGCTTTTGGGAAAGCCATTTGGCCGAAAAAGGGGATTGATTTCATGGTCGCTTCCGGGGGAGACAGTGGACTTAAGCCAGTGGCTGATGGTGAAGACCTTTAATTCGGTGAGCATCTTGGTGGCGCGTACTTTGGAAGGTGGGGTAACCGGCATGGAGATGGCAGCCGATGGGATGATGAATTTAGGTCGTCAAACTCCGCATGAGCAGCAAACGGTATTTTTGAGAATGCCGATGGAGGTTTATCGGGCGCACGAATTATGGATGCTGGAACACCGATCGCGAATCGTAGTCGGGCCTCCGGAGATGTTTTACCACGCCACTCATGTCTCGTTAGCCCATCGATCCAAGAACCACCCGGCAATGGACTGGCTTTTGGCATTGGATCGACCCGATGTGACCGCCTCGGAGCTAGTCGTCATGGCTCCTTCTAAAGTCATCGCGAGGGCCCCCCACGCTTTATTGGCTCATGTGGTGCCGGCTTCCTGGGTACTGGAAGCTTCTTCAGAGAGCACCATTGACAACCGCACCCGCAGACCCTAAGCTCATTGGCACGATGAAATTTGCCTCAGGAGTCAGCGATTTCCACGATGCGTCTTCGGCTCTTGAGAACGCTTGCCGACAGGTTCGAGAACAGCTAGGCGAGCTTTCCTGCGATGCAGCTTTCGTGTTTACTTCCGCGGCCTATGAAGCTGCCTGGGAGGATTTATTGGATGCCGTTCATCGCCGTCTTTCTCCACGGGTACTCATCGGTTGCAGCGGTAGCGGGATTATTGGTGCCGGACGGGAATTGGAACGGGGCGGCTCCGCAGACTCATCCGATTTTCGTGGTGTTTGCAGATCCGCTGACGTGTCAACCCAGCAAGCTCGTCGATGAGCTCAGTGCCACTTACCAGGGTTCTCCGATCATCGGTGGGCTCTTAAGCGGCGGCGACCAACCCGGAGAGCATACCCTATTTGCAGGGCTTAGCGTGCTGGAGGAAGGGGCTGTGGGATTGGCGATGACCGGCAATATCGAAGTCAACACGATCATTTCGCAAGGTTGCCGTCCCATCGGCCGACCCGTCGTGGTGACCCAGGTCCAGGACAATTTGCTCATTACCTTGGGCGGCCAACCGGCACTGGCTTTTCTTCATGAGGTGCTGCGTGCTCTTCCGCGGCAAGATCAGGACCTGGCTCAGCATGGAGCGGTGCTCATTGGTTTGGTGATTAATGAGATGCGCAGCAAATTCAGCTCTGGGGATTTTCTGATCCGTTCGATCTTGGGCATCGAGCCGGAGCTAGGGGCGCTGGCTATTTCAGATCGGGTGTTCGTTGGGCAAACCGTGCAGTTTCAGCTGCACGATCCGGCGACGGCTCGCCAACAGTTGCGCCAGCTCCTTCAGCAAGTAGGCCACAGCCTTGAAGCTCCGCCTGCGGGAGGATTGCTTTTTAACTGCACCGGCCGCGGCCGTTCTCTCTATGGCATGTCCCATCAGGACGTAAAAACCATCCAACTCGTCAGCGGCAAAATGCCAATAGGCGGATTTTTCTGCAACGGAGAAATCGGACCGGTGGGAGGTATCAATTTGCTGCATGGCTACACTGCCAGTTTAGGATTATTCCGGCCTTCTACCTCTGGCTTGGGGAAGCCTTAATGGCTGCGAAGTGGCAATGGGCCGTTCTAATAGGCTGTCTTTTAGCAACAACACCTGTCACTGCTGGCGAAGGTCTTAACCCGGCAGAGCATTTGCCTGCTTTCTCGGTTTTGGATCTGAATGGCAGGACACAATCCTCTTCAGCCTACCGAGGCAAGGTCTTGGTCTTGCATTTTTGGGCCACTTGGTGTCCCTACTGCCGTGGCGAAATCCCCAAGTTAAAGCGTTTGTATGAAGAATGGGCCTCCCGGGGCGTTGCGGTGCTAACGGTGAGCATGGATAAGGACATCGGCACTCTTAAGCAGTTCATTCAGCAACAAAGCTTGCGCTACCCTGTCATCGCCGACCGGCAGGGCAACTTTTCGCTCGCGAGTCGCTATCAAATCAGCGGCGTTCCGATTACTTTCATTGTGCGACGGGATGGAACCATTGCCCATCGCCTGATGGGTCCTGCGGATTTAGTCGGTCTTATTTCCCGTCTTCTCTCCCAATCGAAGAGCTAAGGCATGCTCCCCCCACCTGCTGGGCTTCGCTCTCCTCATGCAATCGACTTCCGTAAGCGAAGCGTCCCGCCATCGGCGGGACGGCCTACGGCCAACCAGCAGGTGAGGGGATGATGCCCACCGTGCAGACGATGTGGAAATCCTGGCTGATTGTCGGCACCCTGGTTTTGATTTGCGCCGTGATTGCATTAAGAACCGGAGGGGTTCCGCGCATTAACCAGGCACTTGCAAGCGGCGGAGGGCTCTTTTTAAGCGTTCTTCCCAACTTGATACTGGGTTTTTTATTTGCGGGATTTCTCCACGTGCTGCTGCCAACAGAGTTGGTGAGTGCTTGGATGGGCCATGAGTCGGGTCTTAAGGGCCTTCTGGTGGGAACCTTGGCCGGTATTTTCACGCCTGGGGGGCCGTTTACGCACTTTCCCATTCTGGCTTCTTTTTTGTCCCGGGGAGCAGGGGTTGGGCCTGTGTGCGCTTATATCTCCGCATGGTCGCTTCTTGGCCTTCACCGTATCGTGGTTTGGGAGCTGCCGCTTCTTGGCCCCCAGATTGCCTTGGCTCGCATCCTCTCCTCGCTGGCCATCCCTCCTTTAATCGGCTGGCTCAGTGCTTGGCTCTACTCCCTGTTTCGCCATCCGGTTTGACACCCGTCATCTTGACGCTCCAAAGGCCTTCGGGCATACTTGTAAAGCCGATCAAGGCAAACTATCCGTAAGGATAGGGCGCAAAACCACGGGCCTTCACGGCTCGTCAGCAGTAAGCTCGTCAGCAATCTGTAGAGCCGACGAGCGGTAGAACCGACGAGCGGATAAGGTAGCCGGGTTGCCGGTCATCCTTGCCGGAGGCGTCCCGGATCGTACCGCCTCGCATTGCGAGGCGGTACGCACGCCGGAACGCCTCCGGAAATGTGGTGAGCCCTTTTCAATACGGAAAAGGGCTCTTTTGTTTATGGGGGGCATGAAAACGGCTCTATCGGGTTCTCGAAAAAAATCTTTTCATCGCGGTGTTGGTCTTTTTGAAGCGCTGGCAGTCATGGTCCTGATCGGATGGGTCGGGGTATCCTTCCGCGAAGGACAGGCAGCTTCAATACCGTTATTGAAACAGCGCTCTCAAATTTATCAGCTCTCCACGACCCTAAGAGCCATGCGTTGGTGGGCTCTGACAGGAGGCGATAGGGTAGAGTTGCGTACGGATCCTGCCCATAACCGCTTTCAGGTGGTTACCGTAGAAGAGAATCAAGGCTTGGAGCATGTGTTGCGGACGATTTGGCTTACCCCTGAGTTGCAGATTGTGGATGCCCCACCGAGTGTCATGGCATTTCCGAATGGGACGCTGACCAAAAGCAGCATCGTGATTGCGTCTCCTTCTTTTCAGCGCCTTTTCCACTTAAGCACTACTCCTTCCGGTTCGGTTGAGTTCCTCGAAGAGCCTACCTCGTAAGCGCGACAAGGATAGACATCAGATTCAACATGGCAACTCTTGAGTGGTCAGCTCGTCAGCTCGTCAGCAATCAGTATAAAAAATACACAAAGGAAAGGTTTTTCAGCTTACTGCTGATTGCTGATTGCTGTCGAGCCAACTATTTTATGTCGATGTCTGAAGTCTACTCTTTTATCCACTGACTCATGTCTCCCCTGGCGCTTGGGCTTATGTCGGGAACCTCTTGCGATGGGATCTCCGCAGCCCTTGTGTCTTTCCGCGGCAAGACGCTGCGCCTGTT